>NZ_BAAAOS010000019.1:0-11373 GCF_039530625.1 Kribbella sancticallisti
CCCCCGCCGACCATCCGCCTGCCCTCCACCGCCAGCGCCCGCCCCGCGCTCCCGCCGACCCCCGCCCAAACCCGTACGCCTCGCGCCCCACCCGTACGTCTCGCGCCCCAGCCCGCCCGCCGCCCACGGCGCTCCCGCGCCGGCCAAATCCCACCCGCTCCAGCCAAGGCGCTCGCCCCACCGCCAAACCCACCCGCTTCCGCCCTCGGCGCTCGCGCCGCACCTGCCAAACGCATCCGACCCGCTGCGGCTCGCGCAGTACGGTCGCCAGGCGGCACGGCTTGTGCGCCGACAACCTCTTGCAGAACAGAATCCTCAACCGCTCTTGGAGGAGAACCAATGCAGAGCCCTCACCAGATCCTCGGCCCCAGCCGCCGCACGCTTCTACTCGGCGGCGGCGCAGCAATCGCAGCCGGCGCAGCCGCCGTCGCGAGTGCCGGCCCAGCCGCCGCGACCTCATCCGGCGCCGCGACAACCTCCGGCGCCGCGACAACCTCCGGCATGAGCGCTGTCTCGGCCGCAGCCGGGCAAGCCGAAACCGCAGCAATACCTTCCCCCGACACTCTGCCCCTGACCGGCGGCCCGGAATTCCCCATCGGCTTGTTCTGGCCCCCGCACCCGTACGCGAGTACGGCCGAGCGCTTCACAGAAATCAAGGAAGCCGGCTTCGACTTCGTCATCTCCGGAAACTACGCAGGCGACGGCAACATCTTCCAGCACCAACTCGGCCTGGCCCGCACGGCCGGACTCCAAATGCTGATCTCGGACGACATCCAGATCCGCAACATGGCCCGCTGGTTCTCCATCTCCGACAACCCCGCCGACTTCCTCAGCATCACCCCGGCCGAGGCACGCGAGTTCTACACCCGCGCCCGCAACGCGTACGGCCCGTACTCATCCCTGGCCGGGTTCAACTTCTACGACGAACCCGGCCCCGGCTGGTTCGGCACCCTCGCGAAGGCCCTCGCCGTCTCCCGCGAACTTGCGCCGCAGTTGCTGCCGTACATCAACCTGTTCCCCTCCGACGACCCCGCGTACTACCGCAACTTCGTCGACGTCGTGAAGCCGTCGCTCGTCTCCTTCGACCGGTATCCGCTGCTGTCCGAGGATCGCGAGGACGCGAACTACTTCCACAACTGGGTGATCGTGCGCGACGCCGCCCTGCGAGGCGACGTACCGGCCTGGGTCTTCATCCAGACCCTCGCCTACAACGGCCACCGCGAACCGACGGCGGCCGAACTGCTCTGGCAGACCAACATCAGCCTCGCGTACGGCGCGAAGGGCATCCAGTACTTCACCTACTGGACCCCGGAAGCCGCCCGCGGTGAAGGCTTCGGCCCGGCCCTGATCACCGTCGACGGCAAACGCACCAGCCGGTACTACGCCGCGCAGAAGATCAACACCACCTGGCTCCACCAGGTCGGCCGGGAACTGAAGCCACTCATCTCCGAAACCGTCGTCCACGCCAACGAGTCACCCTTGCCGAACAGCACCACCGGCTTCACCCCCACGGACCTCGTCACCAACATCACCGGCCAGCCCGTCGTCGTAGGCACCTTCCGCAGCCGCGACACGACTGTGAAGGACCGCTGGCTCCTGGTAGCGAATCGCTCCCACTCCACCTCGGCCAAGGCCACCGTCGTCCTCAACCCCAGCAACGTCTACGGCGTAGAAGTCTTCCAGCCCATCTCCAAGCAGTACTCCACCACCCGCGCCGCAGGCGTCCCCCTATCCCTAGCCCCAGGCGCCGCAACCCTGCTCCGCCTCAAGGTCCGCTGATCTCCCCACGCCGCTCGTCGTTGGACAGACGCAGGTCTGGCCGAGCTTGTTCGACGCCGAGGCTGGTCGCGTGGATCCAAAGCGAGGTGCTCTCCCAGACACGTTGAGCTGGATTGGTCCGACGGGCTGAAGGTGGTTCAGCCGTGCTCCGGATCGGCGGAGGACCTACGACCGTCGGCCGCTGTTGATAAGGCCCGTGCCGCGGGCCTTATCCACTTCCCTAGCTCGCCCGGCGCCGAGCGGATACGGTCGGTACATGGTCTCGTCCGCACGAAGTCGTCGTCGCTGGTCGGCTGCAATCGGTGCGGTCGTTCTGATCGTCGCGAACGCGATCTGGGCCCGCCTGGCAGGCGGTTCGGAATGGACAGACCCAGCAATCGTGTTGGCACCTATCGCGGCGGCCCTGGGAGCAGCGGCGGGCTATGGAGTAGCGGTCCTCGCGGAGCGACGCACCCGTTAGACGTCGCTCCTGTCCCGAAGGGAAACCATTCGGACCCCGGCACCGATCACACTGCCCACGAAAGCGTTAGTGCCTTGATGGAGCAGCTCGCAACCGCCGAGCGCACGGCGGCGCGCTGGACTGCAGCAGCGTGGCGCGTTTGCGCCGGGTCGGGTCGCTGGCAGGCCGCGCCGCTCGAAACCCACGGGCGTCGGGCGCGCGGACCGGCGCCGGCCTGACTGTCCTCACCGCGCGCGCCAACGACGGCGGGGCTCTGCAGCTCGCGCAGCCATGTCGTACGCCGACAGTGTCTACCCCGGAGCACGACCTACGCTGCCAGGCCGACCGCAGTTTTTGCACCGATGGCAACCATCTCCGGGCAGACCGTCCGGACTGGTGTGGTCGCACGAAGCCCTGACCAGATCGCGGTCGCCACCTAGTACTGGTCAACTGCCGGTTCAGGCCTCGGCGACATGGACGGGCGGGCGGCGTACGGGACGGAAGTGGGTGGCGAGAACGGCAGCGCGCTCGGCCTGCGGAGATCGGGCGGGTGATGTTCTGTGGTTCGTCGAGGGGCGGCGACGGTGTCAGGCCGAGCTGATCTGGTGGAGAGGTCGATGCAGGTTGTCGGCCGAGGGCACCGGCGACCACCTGTCGCGATCGACGGAATGACCCGAGTGGGGGGTTGGGTGATAGGCCCGAGCCGGGAGCCGGGAGCCGGGAGCCGGGAGCCGGGAGCCGGGCGTGGGTTTGCGGGGCCGGGGGCACGTGGGGCTGCTGGTTGGGGTGAGCCCGCCGGGCCCAGGGGTGGGGATTACGGGCCGGGGGAGGCGAGTTGTTGTTTGGGGGTGTTTGGGGGTGGGCGCAGGTCAGTGGTCCAGGGAACGAGGGGGTTGGTCGTGCGGGGGTGTTGTCGGTGCGGGCGGGTGGGGGTGAGGTGGTGGTTGCCCCAGGGGTTGAGGGTTGCGGCTTCGGCGGGGGTGATCCAGGTGGGATCGCTCGAGGCTGGCCGAAGGGCCGGTAGGTGGAGCGGGGTTGGTGAAGAGGGATGAGTCGGCGAGAGGTTGAGGCGGGTTGGTGGGCCGGGGGTGGCCCAGGATGGGCGGGAGACGTGGACGGTGCCGTTGATGATGTGGATGGTTCGGTGGCCGGCGTGGATGTCGGTGTGGTCGAGGCTGCAGACCAGGACCAGGTTGTCGAGGCTGGTGGGGCCGCCTTCGAACCAGGGAACGATGTGGTGGGCGTGGCAGTGCGATGGTGGGGCCTTGCAGACGACGCAGCCGCCATCGCGTTTGATCAGGGCGCGGCGGATCGCGGAGGTGACGAAACGTTCCTCGCGGCCGACGTCCAGGGGCTGGGAGTCGGAGCCGAGCACGATGGGGAGGATTCCGGCGTCGCAGGCCATTCGGCGTACGGCGGCGGCGGACAGGCCGTCGCCGTAGATGAGTTCGCCGGTTGCGTGTGTGGTGGCCCCGCGCAGGTCGTTGTAGTCGATGGTAACGACCACCTGCGGACGGCCGGGCACACCGTTGCTGCCGGCAGCGAGTTGGAGTAGCACCACCAGGGCGTCGGCCTGACGCTTGTCCCGCGAGCGTGGGTCACGTTCGCCGTCGACGGTTTTGTGCGGCTTCGCCGCGGCGTCGATCAAGGTGTGCAGGAGTTCGGCGTTGGCGTTCGCGAGGTAGCCGCCGAACTCGACGCCGTGGTCCGCGTTCTTCAACCACAGCTTCTCTCGGCGGGCTGCTTGGTCTTCAAGCGGCTCTGGACCGTCGGCGTCCAAAGTGTCGCGGACCTTCTTTCCCAGCCGCCGCAGGTCCGCGGGCGACAGGTGCTGCGCGGCTTTCACCATCTGTTCTTCGGCGACGGCCAGATCTTCGGCCGATACGGTGTCGGGCACCTTCTCCAAGGCGCTGACGATCGCTTGGGCCTGCGCGGGGTGGAGTAGGGCCGGCTGGTCGTCGTTCAGGGGATCTGGCAAGGCGGCAGAGACAGCGGGGTACTTCGCCAGCGTGGTCGCGAGCCTGAGGTCGCGCCGGGCCTCACGGGGGTCGAGGCGGTACCGGAAGGTCAGCAGGCGGGCGGTGTCGCGAGCGCCGAGTTCTTGGGCGTAGCCGGATCGTTCGAGCTCGGCGATCAGTTGCAGGCTGTAGGTCTGCAGGGCGGCGATCGTGGACTGCGCGGCGTCGAGAGCGGCCAGCTGTTCGCTGCCGCTCATCGACCACACCGGCCGCATCTCCACGAGTTCCATACCGACGACAGTACAGGCTGCCTCGGACAGTTTCTGATCCGAGAAGCCCTTGTGTACAAGGAGATTCTCGATCGGGCGAATCTGGTCAAGTTGTCCACAGATAGATCCGGCGGGGTTCCAATCCGCACACGTTCGTGCTTCGCTGACGGGATGGATATGAACATGGTGCTCGGCTTCGCGTTGGCGTGCGTGATCCTGAACGTCGTGCCGGGGCCCGGGATGATGTTCATCGTCGCGCACGGCATTTCCGGTGGCCGCCGGTCCGGTGTGATGGCGGCTGCGGGGATGGCGTCCGGCACGGTTGTTCACACGGTGCTGGCGGCGCTCGGCCTCAGCGCGCTCCTCCGCGCCGCGCCGTTCGCGTTGGACGCGGTGCGCATCGCGGGTGCCGTCTTCCTGCTGTATCTGGCCGTGAATGCCCTCCGTTCGGCGAGGGCGACGGCGGCCCAGCCCAACCAGGTCGGAGCCCGGAAGTCCCTGCGCCGGACGTACCTGTCGGCCATACTGACGAACCTGGCCAATCCCAAGGTCGTCTTGTTCTATCTTGCCTTCGTGCCGCAGTTCCTCACTCCGCACGGCTGGGCAGTGTCCACCCAGATATTGGTCCTGGGCGCGGTCCTGATCGCGATCGGGCTGGTGATGGACGGCGTGGTCGGCCTGATGTCCGGAACGTTCTCCGCGCTGCTACTCCAGCGGCCCGCGTTCGAGCGCTGGCTCAAGCGGATCTCAGGCGTGATCTTCGGCGGCCTCGCGCTCCGGCTCCTGACCGATCATCACTGACGACCCCACCACCGAGGCCAACGGCTAGGTGACCGGCGGCCCGGTATAGATGCCCAGGGCACGGAAACGAAGCCCCGGCTCGGCGTACTCCTCCAGCGCATGGGCGGTCCAGCCGACGATCCGGGCGATCGCGAACAACGCCTCGCCCGCGTCAGGCCGGAAGCCATAGGCATGCATCATCGCGGCAATGGCCAGATCGCTGTTAGGGAAGCTCGGCAACCTGCCGGTGATCGCCTGAACCTTCTCCATCACCGGCTCCTCCGCCAGCAACTCGAACAGCACCTCTGCCCGAGGATCACGCCCCTGGTAGATCCGATGGCCGAATCCCGGCACCGGCTCGCCTGAGCGCAACTGGTCCGACAGCGCCGCCATCGGATCCTCCAGCGCTCGTTCAAGGAATTGGTAGGCAAGAGTGGTCGCCGCACCGTGGTAGTGCCCATCCAGCGCGCCCAGCCCAGCCGACACCACGGAGTACAGGTTGGCTCGCGCGCTAGCGGCCACCCGAGCCGCCACGGTCGACACAGCCAGCCCGTGATCAGCAAGCAAGATCAGCGCCGCATCCAGTACTGCGGGCTGCGGGGCTCGCGTGGACAGCTTCGGCCACAGCCGCGCGCCAAGACTGCCGTCACCGGTCTCACCAGGCAGCGCATCAACCAGTACTCCGACCAGCCGGCCCGCCGCGTGCACTACCGACTCCGGCGCCAGGTCGAATCGCAGTTGATCAGCAGCCCCGAGCGTCGCGACAGCTATCCGCAGCTGATCAGTCAACCGAGCACTGCGCGGCGCCACCCCCATAGCCGTCTGCGCGAGCTCCACCGACTCCGACGGCGCCGCAAACAACCCGGTCGTCTGCAACTCACCTGTCCACAGCAGATGCGCCACGGACTCGACGGTCTGGCTCCTGACCAGCTCCCGCACCGAGACACCCCGGTAGTACAGCTCGTCATCCTGCAGAAGCGAAAGCTGTGTCTCGATCCGCTCAACCACCCCTGGGTGCTCCACCGAACGACTGGCCAGACGCTCGACATCACCCGCCGCGAACAGGCTGCCGCGGCGACCCCGCGCCCGAACACTGGTGAGCTGGCCACGGCTGACATACGCGTAGATCGTCTCGGGCTTCACGTTCAGCCGGCGGGCGACCTCAGCCGTGGTCAGGTAATTCTCGTCACCTTGCTGCGCCATCCACCGCTCCCGAGCTCGCTGACATTGACTGGATCAATATTGACAATACTTGATCGCGAATCAAGTCTGAACACATGGCAATCACAGTCGAAGGACCGATCGATGTACCTCCGGGCCTGCGCAACGTCGTCGTGACCGAGACCCGGCTCGGCGACGTCCGCGGTGACGAGGGCTTCTACCACTACCGGCAGTACTCCGCGATCGAGCTCGCCCGCTCGAAGACCGTCGAGGACGTCTGGTTCCTGATGTTCGAGGGACGCCTGCCGAGCGCCGCGGAGCGGGCCGCCTTCGCCCGGGAGTTGGCGCCGCTGCGAGTGCTGCCGGACGAAGTACGGGAGGTGCTGCCGGCCATCTCGGCGGCGGGATCCTCGTTCAATCCGCTGGCTGGGCTGCGGTCCGCGCTGTCGGTACTGGCTGCCGCGCGTGAGTTGCCGCCGCTCTGGGACGTGGATCCTGCGCGTCGCAAGGCCGACGCCATGCTCGTTTGCGCGGTGACGCCGACGATCCTGGCCGCGCTCTACCGCCTTCGCGAAGGGCTGGAGCCGCTCGAGCCGCGCGACGACCTCACCGCGGCGGCGAACTGGCTCTACCTCGTCACCGGCGCCGAGCCCTCGGAGGTTGAGGCACGAGCGATCGAGCACTATCTCATCTGCACGATCGACCATGGCTTCAACGCGTCCACCTTCACAGCGCGAGTGATCGCCTCGACCGGCGCTGATGTCGCATCCGCCGTGGCCGGTGCGATCGGAGCGTTCTCGGGACCGTTGCACGGCGGCGCGCCGGACCGGGCGCTGGCCAGCCTCGACGAGATCGGTACGCCGGACCGCATTGACGCCTGGGTCCGCGCGAAGGTGTCCGCGGGCGACCGGATCATGGGCTTCGGGCACGCGGTCTACCGGACCGAGGATCCGCGCTCGCTCATGCTCCGCGACATCGCGCGCGGCCTCGGCGGCGACCTGGTCGACTTCGCCACCACGGTCGAACAGCGCATCGTGGAGGTGCTCGCCGAGCTCAAGCCCGGCCGCAACCTCTACGCCAACGTCGAGTTTTACGCCGGCGTCGTGATGTCGCTGTGCGGCCTGCCTCGCGAGATGTTCACGCCCACGTTCGCCGTCAGCCGCGTGATCGGCTGGACCGCGAACATCCTCGAGCAGGCCGGCGATTCCAAGATCATCCGCCCAGCCGCCCGGTATGTCGGCCCGCCGCCACCGGCGCCGGTCCCGACCTGATCGTGCTCAGCTGACGGGTTCGGCGGCCGGACTGAAGCGCATGGTGCCGTCGTCGATGCGGCTGTAGCGCAGGGTGAAGAGGTCGCGGGGGTAGTTCTGGCGGAGCCGCCAGGGGCCGTAGGAGCCCTGGCGGGGGAGGATCGACGCGGCGCGGCGGATGTAGCCGGAGGAGAGGTCGACCACCGGGCGCGGCGGCGCGTCGTACTCCGCTGGGTCGATCTCCGGGACGCAGATGCGGGCGCCGGTGGCGTCCAGGTGGTTCAGCAAGCGGCAGACGTACTGCGAGGTCAGGTCGGAGCGTAGCGTCCACGAGTTGTTCGTGTAGCCGATGCACCAGGCGAGGTTGGGTACGCCGCTCAGCATCATGCCCTTGTAGACGAACGTGTCGTGCGGATCCACCGCGCGGCCGTCGACCGTCAGCTCGATATTGCCGAGGGCAACCATCTGCAGGCCCGTCGCCGTCACGACCAGGTCGGCGGGCAATTCCTCGCCGGAGCGCAGCCGGATCCCGTCGGGCGTGAAGGTGTCGATCTCGTCGGTCACCACCGACGCCGAGCCGTCCTTGAGCGCCTCGAACAGGTCCGCGTCCGGGACCAGGCACAGGCGCTGGTCCCACGGCTTGTACCGCGGCGTGAAGTGCGGATCGGCGGGGATCGAGGCCGGCAACTGCTTGGCGACCGTGGTGTTCAGCAGCCACGCGGCGTGCGCGGGCCAGCGCCGGAACGCGCCGTACACGGCCGAACTGAAGGCGACGTTCTTCCCGCGGATCACATGGTGGGCGAGGCGTTCGGGCAGGATCGCCCGCAGCCGATCGGAGAACGCGTCCCGGGCCGGACGTGAGGCGACGTAACTGGGGGAGCGCTGAAGCATGGTCACGTGCGCTGCGGTCGGCGCCATCGCCGGTACCAGCGTGACCGCGGTCGCGCCGCTGCCGATCACCACGACGCGCTGACCGTTGTAGTCGAGGTCGTCGGGCCAGTGCTGCGGATGCACCACCTTGCCCTGGAAGTCCTGCAGGCCGGGGAAGTCGACGACGTACCCGGAGTCGTAGTTGTAGTAGCCGCTGCAGACGTACAGGAATGAGCAGGTGTAGGTCTCCTGGCTCGTCTCCACTGTCCACAGCGCGTCTTCCGACGACCAGGACGCCCGCACTACGCGGCGTCCGAAGCGGATGTGTTTGTCGATGCCGTAGGTGGCGGCTGTCTCGTGCAGGTACTCCAGGATGGACGGGCCGTCCGCGATCGCCTTCGCTGCCTTCCACGGGTGGAACGGGAAGCCGAGGGTGAACATGTCGGAGTCGGAGCGGATCCCTGGATAGCGGAACAGGTCCCAGGTGCCGCCGAGGTCTGTGCGTGCCTCGAGTACGGCGTACGAGTGGCTCGGGGCCTGGGTCTGCAGGCGGTAGGCGGCGCCGATTCCGGACAGGCCGGCGCCGACGATCAGCACGTCCAGGTGCACCACGAGTTCCTCCTGGGTTCCTGTTGAGTACATGGTCAACAGTAGGCGAAAACAGCGATCGTGGTGTTTGTCGATTCCGTCCGGGGTCGTTCGTCAGCAAGATGTCCAGAGAAACCCCTAGACGAGGGAGCCAGAGATGGCGCAGTACATGTTCCTGCTGTTCGACTCCGAAGAGTGGTACGACGAGGTCACGCCGGAGGCCTGGCAGGAGGCGATGAAGCTCCACACGGCGTTCATGGAGGCCGTCGACGCGGCCGGCGCGCGGATCACCTCCAGCGAGGCGCTGGAGCGGTCGACGACGGCGAGCACGGTCAAGCAGACCGACGGTGGTCCACTCGTCACCGACGGCCCGTTCATCGAGACGAAGGAGGCCCTCGGCGGCTTCTACGTGATCGACTGCAAGGACCTCGACCAGGCACTCGCCCTGGCCAAGCTGTGCCCGGCCGGCAACGTGGAGGTCCGCCCGGTGATGGACACCTCCGGGGGCTCGACGCCACCGGCCTGATCTCGATCCAGCGTCGCCTGGGCCTGCCTCCGTCAGGCCGGCCCAGGCGGTGTATCAGCGCGCAAGGGTCCGCGACCGACGGTTGAAGGGCTGCGCATCCTCGATCAGCTTTGGAAGATGCTGAGAACGAGGTGGGTGAGCAGGCGGGCGTTTGTCGAGTGGCGGAGGTGGTGAAGGGACTCGGTGGGTGAGTTGGCGAGTGCGCGGGAAGTTGCGCGGGTGGTGGAGGAGGCGCATCGGGGTTGTTGGTCCACGGTGCTGGCTTCTACTGTTCGGCTGACGCGGGATCTGGATCTGGCGGAGGACTGTACGCAGGACGCGTTCGTTCAGGCGTTGCGGACCTGGCCGGATGGGATTCCGTCGAATCCGGGTGGTTGGCTGACCACCGTCGCGCGGCGGCTGGCGCTGGATCGGTTGCGGCGGGAGACGACGCTGCGGCGGAAGCTGCCGTTGCTGATCGAGGATCCGGTGTCGCCGGGGGATCGGGAGCATCCGACTGATCCGTTGCGGCTGGTGTTCACCTGTTGCCACCCGGCGTTGGCTCGTGACTCGCAGGTGGCGTTGACGCTCAGGCTGATCTGCGGGTTGACCACCCGTGAGGTCGCGGCCGGCTTGCTGATCAGCGAGGCGACGGCGGCGGCGCGGATCACCCGGGCGAAGAAGAAGATCGCGGCTGCGGGTATTCCTTACCGGATACCGGCGGACGAAGAACTGGCTGAGCGGCTCGATGTTGTGTTGACGGTGGTGCAGTTGGTGTACACGGCTGGGCATGTGGCGGCTGGGTCGGAGTTGACGCGTGCCGATCTGACCGGGCGGGCGCTCGGGCTTGCTCGGTTGCTGGTTCGGTTGATGCCGAGCGAGCCGGAGCCGGAGGCGCTTCTCGGTCTGCTGCTGATGACGGAGGCGCGAGGTGATGCTCGGGTCAGCGACGACGGAGAGATCGTCATGCTCGCCGACCAGGACCGTCGCCGGTGGAATGCACGTCTACTGGCTGAAGGTGTCTCTCGGGCGACGACAGCCTTGCAGCAAGGGCATGGGAGGTTTGCGCTTCAGGCTGCGGTGGCGGGGTTGCATGTGACGGCGCCGTCGTGGGAGGAGACCGATTGGCATCAGGTGGTTCGGATGTATGACGCGATGTTGCTCAGTTGGCCGTCGCCGATCGTTGCGCTCAACCGGGCGGCCGCGCACAGCCTGGTGCCGGGTGCGGATCTGGACGCGGTACTGGAGGAGCTTGATGCTTTGGGCAATGAGCCGGCGTTGAAGTCGTATGCGTATCTGCCTGCGGCCCGGGCGGATGTACTCGCGCGGCTCGGTCGTGCTGCTGAGGCGGTCGAGGCGTATGACGACGCCATCGCGCTGACGGCGAATGCGGCCGAGCAACGCTTCCTCAGCCGGCGCCGGGGTGCGCTGCTGTAGATCTTGTCGCAGTCGGCGAGGATCCGGCAGCTGTTGGCGGGACTTGCGGTGAGTGTCTGCTCCGGGACAGGTCGGAGTGTCGGCGGGGGCCGCTAGGGTCCGTGGGCATGGTGGATGAAGAGTTTGTTGCGGCTACGCGGGAGTCGTACGACGCGCTGGCTCGCGTGCGCGCTGATGTGGTGACGTCTGGGCTGTAGAACAAGCCCATCGATCGTGCGTTGTTGGCCGCTTTCGCGGAACTGGTGCGAGCCGGCGCGGGCGGCGGGAGCGGCGCGGGCGACGCCAGTGGGAATGGTGGTGGGGGCGGCGGGAGCGGCGCGGGCGACGGCGGTGGCGG
>NZ_BAAAOS010000019.1:11454-261107 GCF_039530625.1 Kribbella sancticallisti
GAGTCGTCGTGTGGCTGCATGGGTTCCGCGGCGACGCCGGTCCGATGGCGGTCGCTTGCTCGCGGTGGGTTGTTGCTGATGTTGGGTGTGGGGCGGGGCGGGTTACGGCGTTGTTGGCGGGGTTGGGGGTGGATGCGTTTGGGATCGACTTGTCGCCGGGGATGGTGGAGTTGGCTCGGCGGACGCATCCGGAGTTGCGGTTTGAGGTGGGGTCGATGCTGGGGTTGGAGTTGGCGGATGCCTCGCTTGGTGGGCTGCTTGCGTACTACTCGATCATTCATATTCCGTGGGAGCAGCGGGGGCAGGTGTTTGCCGAGTTTTATCGGGTGCTCGCGCCGGGCGGGCAGGTGATGTTGGTGTTCCAGGTCGGTGACGAGCGGGGGCGTCGGACTGAGTTCTTCGGGACGCCTCTGTCCCTCGACTGGTATCGGCAGCAGCCGGATGAGGTCGCGGAGTTGCTGCGGGAGGCGGGGTTTGAGGTGTCGATGACGGCGGTGCGTGAGCGTGATGACACGGAGAAGACCGCGCAGGGTTATCTCATGGCCCGCAAGCCGTCGGCGTGAAAGCTTGGCGGTGAGAGAACGAGGAATGGGGAGCTGACGCGTGGACGCGGCGATGGAGTACTTCGAAAAGCAGGCGGCCGGTCCGGTTGAGTTGATCGGTCAAGGGATGGAGGGGGCCGTCTACGACCTCGGTGGTGGGCAGGTCGGCAAGGTGTGGTTCAACCGGACACCCGACGAGGTTCTCCCGCTGCAGGAGTTTCTCGACGAGCTCAAGGCGCAAGACCTGCCGTTCCGTACTCCGGAGATCTCCGCCGTGGACGAAGTCGGCGAGCGTGCGGTGAGTATCGAGGCCAAGCTCGTCGGTACGCCGCTGAGCCAGGCGCTCGAGAGTGGAAGGGTCAGTCAGCAGCAAGGGTTGGACATGTTCGTCGACGTGGTGGCTGCCCTCGCCACAACCCACGCGGGCTCCGCGAGCAGGACACTCCCAGTGGTCGAGGAGTCGGCGCCGTTCTGGCGCTACCGGGTGTCGTGGGGTGACGCGCTGGCCGGACTCGTCAGCCGGAGAGCTGACAAATCCCAGCACTACCTGCAAGCAGATGTCGAGGGCTTCGAGGAGTTGGTCGACCACGTGCTGGCCAAGCTGGCCCTCCTGGAGTTGAGAAATCTCCAGATCGTCCACGGCGACATCTGTACGCCGAACCTCCTGGTGGACGACGACGGGAGGCTCGCCCTCCTCGACTGGGGTTTCTACACGACAGCAGGCGACAACACCTTCGACGCGTCAACAGCCGCCGGGTTCTACGACATGTACGGCCCGGACGCCCGCGCGATCGACGATCAACTCCTAGGCCGGTTCGAGGAACTAGGCCACGACCGTGGGCGCATGTACCTCTACCGCGCCGCCTACGCCATCACCACAGCGACCATCTACTCCGAAGACGGCTCCGACGGTCATTACACCTGGTGCGTCAACAACCTCAATCGGGAAGACCTTCGCGCGGCGCTGTGATCGGGTTGCCATCGCGAAGGTTGTGCAGGATGCCCGGCGCTCCGAGCACCAGCGGAAGGCGGCGGACGTTCAACGCCGACACCAGACCCGAGAGTTCGTCCGCGGCGTACCAGTCCACGCCGAGGATCTCGAAGCCGTCCGGCTGCAGCGATTCGAGCAGGTCCGGGTCGTGGACGCCGCCGTCGTACAGGATCTCGATGGCGTCGCCCCAGCCCTCCCAACGGGGAAGCCAGTCGATCGCCAGTACGCCGACCAGCGGCAGTTCGAAGCCGAGTTCCTCCTGCATTTCCCGCAACGCCCCGGTCGCCGGGTCCTCGTCAGGCTCGACCACCCCGCCCGGGAGCTCCAGGTCCTTCTTGTAGCTCACCTTGCAGAGCAGGACCCGTCCACCGGTGTCGCGGACCACCACATGTGCGATCACCCGCTTCTTCGGCAGCACCGAGTCCATCAGTGCGGTCCAGCCGGACAACGTGTCAGCCCGCGGATCGTCCCGCCGGAGCCCGTACACCGCGACGTCCCGGCGCTCACCCTGCAGTACGGCGCCGCCGCGCAGCAGACCCTCCCGCCTGAAGCCTGAGCGGATCGCCACCCGGGCCGACGCGCGGTTCTCCGGATCCACCTCGGCCTGGAGCCGTTCCATGCCCAGCTCGCCGAAGGCGTAGACCACCAGGAGCCGTACTGCGCGCCGCGCCACCCGCTGCCCGCGGTACGGCTTGTACGTCGTCCACGAGACGCTTCCGACGCCTGGCGAAGTACGGCGGATCTCCACGTTGCCGACGGGGCCCGGGACGCCGGCCAGTTCGATGACGAAGTTCACCACCGATCGGTCATCGGCATACGCCTCCCGCCACCGTTTGACAGCTCCGGCCAGATCGGCGCGGCCCGGAGTGCCGGCGAAGTCGAACCAGCGGGCCATTTCGTCGTCGCTCAGCCCGTGGGCGAGGTCGATGTCCTCGTCGCGCCAGGGACGCAGCGTCAGCTCACCATCGGTCAGGGTCGGTTGAGGAGGCACGCCGGTCACCCCGGGAACGCTACCCGGTCGCCCCCCACACTCAACCCGTCGGGCCGCTCACGCCCCAGCCCGTCGGCTGCTCACACGCGCCCCGTGGGCCCGCTGACGCTCCAGCCCGTCGGCTGCTCACGCGCGCCCCGTGGGCCGCTCACGCTCCAGCCCGTCGGCTGCTCACGCGCGCAGTCGGGCCGCTCACACCCCACCCCATCGGCTGCCAACACCCGCCCTCTCAGGGCCGTCGATAACTTTTTTCGGCTTTTGTGCATCTAAGGCTGTACTGGCGTGTGGGATCCATCGGGGCGGATGCGATCCCACACGCCGGCCCACGTTCCAGGGCCTGAAACTCAAGGCTCAACCGTCGTGACGGAACCAGATCGTCCCCAGCGGCGGCACCGAGATCTCGGCGCTGGCGTCCATCCCGTGCCAACCGGGACCGTCAGCCTCGAAACCGCCGAAGTTGCCGACCCCCGACCCGCCGTACGTCTCGGCGTCGGTGTTGACCAACTCCTGCCAGTGCCCGGCGTGCGGCAGGCCGAGGCGATAACCATGGTGCGGAATCGCGGAGAAGTTGGCGACGCAGGCGAGCGTCGGCTGGCCCTCCTCGCCGTACCGGACGAACGAGAAGACGTTGTTGCTCGCGTCGTTCGCGTCGATCCAGGTGAACTTCTCCGGCGCGTGATCAGTGCCCCAAAGCGCCTTGGTGTCCTTGTAGCCGGTGTTCAAGTCCTTCACCAACTGCTGCAGGCCCCGGTGGTCGCTGTGGTCCAGCAGCCACCAGTCGAGCTCGCCCTTCTCGGACCACTCCGACTCCTGGCCGAACTCGCAGCCCATGAACAGCAACTGCTTGCCCGGGTGCGCCCACATCATCGCGAGGTACGCGCGCAGGTTCGCCAGTTGCTGCCACCGATCGCCCGGCATCTTGCGCAGCAGCGAGCCCTTCCCGTGCACGACCTCGTCGTGGGACAGCGGCAGCACGAAGTTCTCGGAGTACGCGTACATCATCGAGAACGTCAGTTCGTGGTGGTGATACTGCCGGTGGATCGGCTCGTGCTCCAGGTAGCTGAGCGAGTCGTTCATCCAGCCCATGTTCCACTTGAAACCGAAGCCGAGTCCGCCCAGATGCGTCGCCCGGGTGACACCGGGCCACGACGTCGACTCCTCGGCGACGGTGATGACACCCGGCACCCGCTTGTAGAGGGTCGCGTTCATCTCCTGCAGGAACGACACCGCTTCGAGGTTCTCGCGGCCGCCGTACTGGTTCGGCACCCACTGGCCCTCCTCGCGGGAGTAGTCCAGGTAGAGCATCGAGGCGACAGCGTCGACCCGCAGGCCGTCGATGTGGTACTCCTCGGCCCAGTAGACCGCGTTCGCGACCAGGAAGTTGCGCACCTGCGGACGGCCGAAGTCGAACACCAGCGTGCCCCAGTCCGGCTGCTCGCCGCGGCGCGGGTCCGGGTGCTCGTACAGCGGGGTCCCGTCGAACCGGGCCAGCGCCCAGGCGTCCTTCGGGAAGTGCGCCGGCACCCAGTCGACGATCACGCCAATGTTTGCCTGGTGCAACGAGTCGACCAGGAACCGGAAGTCGTCCGGGTCACCGAAGCGCGACGTCGGCGCGAAGTACGAGGTGACCTGGTAGCCCCAGGAGCCGCCGAACGGGTGCTCCATCACCGGCATCAACTCGACGTGGGTGAAACCCATCTCGGTGACGTAGGCAACCAACTCGTCGGCCAGTTCGCGGTACGACTTGTTCTTGCGCCACGAGCCGAGGTGCACCTCGTAGACGCTCATCGGCTCGGCATAGGCCTGCGACGCGGCGCGGTGGTCGAGCCAGGCCGCGTCCTTCCACTCGTACTGCGAATCATGCACGACGGACGCGTTCGCCGGGGGAACCTCGGCCAAGCTCGCCATCGGATCGGCCTTCTGCCGCCAGACGCCGTCCCGCCCGCAGATGTCGAACTTGTACCGCGTACCCGGCCCGACGCCCGGCACGAACAGTTCCCAGACCCCGGACGAGCCCATCGTGCGCATCGGGTGCGCGCGGCCGTCCCAGAAGTTGAAGTCGGCGGTCAGCCGGATGCCCTGCGCGTTGGGCGCCCACACGGCGAACGAAGTACCGGTGACGGTGCCGGTCGGGCCGTCGTAGCGGCGGACGTGGGCACCGAGCACCGTCCACAACTGCTCATGCCGGCCTTCGCCGATCAGGTGCAGGTCCATCTCGCCGAGGGACGGCAGATACCGGTACGGGTCATCGACCTCGAGCGCCGGGCCGTCGGTGTAGGTCACCTCGAGCCGGTAGTCGGGCACCTTGTCGAGGTCGAGCACGCCGACCCAGACGCCGTCGTACTCGTGCTCCAGTTCAACCCGCGCGTTGTCGTACACGGCGGCCACGGTGCTGGCGAACGGCCGCAGGACGCGCAACGTCACCGCACCATCGCCGAGATGCGGCCCGAGCACCTGGTGCGGATCGTGATACGTCCCGTGGACGAGCCGCTCGAGCACGCCGCGCTCCACCGGAACCGCCTTGTCCCGCAGGGTTCCGGGCACAGCCGCCGGATCCGGCCGCGGCTCAGAGCCGGCAGGGCCAGAGGCGGAAGCGGAGGAGTCCGCAGGCTCGAAGGTGGAAGCCTGCGCGGGCTCGAAGGCCTGCACTGCCGGTTCGTCGACAGACGGCGGCAGGTTCTCAGCCGGCGCCTCACTCGCAGTCTCCGAGGTCGGCTTGTCCACCTGGTCGCGCTTGCTCGAATCCATACACCCCATCCTGCCCGATCGAAGCCTTATCCAGTGCACCCCGTACCCGTGCGGCTGATACGTACACGGTGACCAGGGAGCAACAGGCGGTCAGCCGGGTGCTACTGGGCGAGCTGAGCGGCCGCGGCCAGCGGAATGGGCAGCCAGGTCGGGCGGTTTCGCGCCTCGTAAAGCGTCTCGTAGATGACCTTGTCGGCCAGGAACGCGCTCAGCAGCACGTTCTGGTCGCGCGGATCCGTACCCGCAACCTCGGCATAACCGTCGCAGAACGCACGCCTGTTCCGGTTGGCCCACTCGGCCGCGCGGTAGGCGATCTGCTGGTCGCCCTGGTGATCGGCCAGCAGCGACCGGGCCGCGTAGTCGAACGAGCGCAGCATCCCGGCGATGTCCTTGATCGGGGTGTCCAGCGCCCGCCGCTCGACCAGCGACTTGGCCGGCTCGCCCTCGAAGTCGATCAGCTTCCAGCCCTCGATCGTGCGGAGCACCTGACCCAGGTGGAAGTCGCCGTGGATCCGCTGCACCGTGACCGGTACGTCGTACGCCGCGAGCGCCTCGAACGCGCGGGCCAGGCCGTCGGCGTACTGCGCCAGCTCCGGGATCGCCGCCACCGCCTTGTCGAGGCGGCGCTGCATCGCGGCGGCGTGCTCGACCATCTGCGCCGGCTCCCAGACATCCGTGCCGAGCGCCTTCGCCAACTCGGCGTGCACCTCCGCTGTGGCCGCGCCGAGCCGGTGGGACTCACCCGCGAAGTCCCCGCCGACCTCCTCGGCGTGCAGGTCGGCCTCGGCGTACAGGTCCCGGACCGAGGTGCAGGCGTACGACCAGCCGTCGGTCGAGTTCTTCTCGAACGCCGTCATCATCGCCAGATCGCCGGAATCGGTGCCGCCGCCCGCCCGCGGCCACGAACCGCGGGCCGAGCCGAGCACCTCCGGAACCAGTTCCGAGCCCGCCTCGGTGAGCGCCGACTCGATCTCGACCCCGGGATTGCTCCCGGGCTCGAGCCGGCGGAACACCTTCAGCAGCGCGGTGTCGCCGAACACCAGCGACGTGTTGCTCTGCTCGACCGTGAGGACGAGCGACCGCGCGTCCTCCGGTACGACGGTGGCGTGCTCCGGCGCGTGCACCGGATGGAACTCGAGTCCGTCGATCCGGCGACCGTGCGTGAGCGCGTCCAGCCAGTACGGCGTCGCCTCCTTGTCGTGCAGCGCGTCGTACACCCAGACCTCGGTGTCGCCGAGGTCCTGCTCCGCCCAGTCACCGATCAACGCGTGGCCGAGGTTGTCGACCGGCGCGGTGTGGTAACTGAGCGGCAACTGGTAGACCCGGATCGCGTTCTCGGCGCCGGGCGGCCCAGAGCAGTAGACGAACCCGATCCGGACCGCGGGCCAGACGCCCTCGTCCGACAGCCAGGCCGAGGTGGCCATGGCTTCGACGTCGACGTCGTGTCCCTTCTCGCCGAACCATCGCTGGTTGGCGCAGAAGGACTGGACCTGGTCCAGATGGGAAGTCACGAAGAGCTCTCCTCACGATCGCTAGCCGAGGTGTTGACCGGCAGACGGAACCAGTAGAAACCGTGCGCACCGAGCGTGAGCAGATAGGGCAGCTCGCCGATGGTCGGGAAGTGCACCCCGCCGAGCAGCTCGATCGGCTCCACGCCCTGCCACTGCCGCAGATCCAGCTCGATCGGCTGCGGGAAGCGCGACAGGTTGTTCACGCACAGCACCACGTCGTCACCGAACTCGCGAATGTAGGACAGCACGCTCGGGTTGGAACCGCCTAGGTCAGTGAAAGTACCCATCCCGAAACATGGGTGCTGCTTGCGGGTCTGGATCATCCGCCGGGTCCAGTGCAGCAGCGACGACGCGTTCTCCATCTCCGCCTCGACGTTCACCGCCTGGAAGCCGTAGACCGGGTCCATGATCACCGGCAGGCCGAGCTTGCCCGGGGTGGCCGTGGAGAACGAGGCGTTGCGGTCCGGGGACCACTGCATCGGAGTACGGACCCCGTCGCGGTCGCCGAGCCAGATGTTGTCGCCCATGCCGATCTCGTCGCCGTAGTACAGGATCGGCGAGCCGGGCAGCGACAGCAGCATCGCGGTGAACAGTTCCATCCGGTTCACGTCGTTGTCGAGCAACGGCGCGAGCCGGCGGCGGATGCCGATGTTGGCCTTCATCCGCGGATCCTGGGCGTACTCGCCCCACATGTAGTCGCGCTCTTCGTCCGTCACCATCTCGAGGGTGAGCTCGTCGTGGTTGCGCAGGAAGATGCCCCACTGGCAGGTGTCGGGGATCAGCGGGGTCTGGGCCAGGATCTCCGAGATCGGGAACCGCGACTCGCGCCGCACGCCCATGAAGATCCGCGGCATCACCGGGAAGTGGAAGGCCATCTGGCACTCGTCGCCGCCGGAGTCGCGGTCGCCGAAGTACTCGACCACGTCGGCCGGCCACTGGTTCGCCTCGCAGAGCAGGACGCGGTCGGTGTAGTTCGCGTCCACCTCCTTGCGGACCCGCTTCAGGAACTCGTGCGTCCTGGGCAGGTTCTCGCAGTTGGTGCCCTCCTCCTCGAACAGGTACGGCACCGCGTCCAGCCGGAAGCCGTCGACGCCGAGGTCGAGCCAGAACTTCAGCGCCTCGATCATCGCGTCGCCGACCGCGGGGTTCTCGAAGTTCAGGTCGGGCTGGTTGGAGTAGAACCGGTGCCAGAAGTACTGCTGGCGGACCGGGTCCCAGGTCCAGTTCGACGTCTCGGAGTCGACGAAGATGATCCGGGCGTCCTGGTACTGGTCGTCGTTGTCGGACCAGACGTAGAAGTCGCCGTACGGTCCGTCGGGGTTGTTGCGGGACTCCTGGAACCAGGGGTGCTGGTCCGAGGTGTGGTTCATCACGAAGTCGACGATGACGCGCATGCCGCGGGCGTGGGCGGCCTCCATGAACGCGGCGAAGTCGGCGATCGTGCCGACCTCGGGCATCACGTTGGTGTAGTCGGAGATGTCGTAGCCGCCGTCACGCAGGGGTGAGGGGTAGAACGGCGGTAACCAGAGACAGTCCACGCCGAGCCACTCGAGATAGTCGAGTTTCTCGGTCAAGCCTTGCAGGTCGCCGATGCCGTCGGCGTTCGAGTCCTTGAAGGACCGCACGAGGACTTCGTAGAAGACAGCCCGCTTGAACCACAGCGGGTCACTCTTCGTCAGTCCGTGGTGCTGCTCCGGCAGCATGTCGGTCACGCTCACCTCCATCGGGTGTCATCCCCTCGGTCCAAACCTAGCGGTACTACGGGCTGCCGCCACCGGGTCGATCCGGCGACGCGCGGGTGGACTCTCTTTTGGGCGTGCACGTTTTCCCTTACCCGGTGTGCGGGTTCTCAAAAGGGAACGGCCAGGCCGTCGAAGCGTCCGGTGATGTGTCACGACGGGGTGGGATGGGCGGTCCGGGCCGGCGTTCCGCTCAGTGTGACGGCCCTTTGCCAGTACAAGCAAATGGGGGCCGGATCACCCTAAATCGCCGGACATTCGTTACCCGGTTCGCGTTGCGTCCGACCCCGCCGGTCGTTACTTACCGGGGCTCGGCGACTTCCGCGGCTTGCGGACGTACTTGCTGAAGCCGGCGCGTTCGGCGTCGGCCTCGGTGCGAAACCAGACCTCGGGTTTGGTCCGGCCGTAGTACGGGGAATCCGGAGTGTGGAACAGCTTCGACAGCGCGTTGCCCTTGATGGTGAAGCCGTCCGGCGGGCCTTGGTGCGGCACCGCGTCGGCGGATCCTTCGCCGTACCGCCCGGCGGGCACGCGATCGTCCGATACCTCGGGGGTGGGCGGCTCGGGATCGTCGAACAGCGTCGGTTCACTCGTGTCCCGATCGGCATCCATCCGCCGCGAGAACAAGGGCTGCGCCACCGCCGGTACTTCGGGCGCGGGCTCAGGCTCGGGCGCGGGCTCAGGCTGTTCCTGGTCGAAGGGTTCGACCGGTTCGTCTCGCCGGGGAGCGGCAGCGGGAGCAGGAGTGGGAGCGCGGTCGGGAGCGCGAGCGGGAGCGCGGTCGGGAGTGGGAGCGCGGTCGGTGGGCTCGGGGGGCGGCGGGGCGTGCGCAGTACCGGCCGCTGCTGCTACGCCGGCGCCGACGAGGGTCTTCTCCTCGGCAGGTTCTTCTGCCTGTTGTTCTTCGGCAGCGTGCGGTTGCTCGCGGCGGGCGAGCAGGAACCACGTGATCACAGCACCGAGCAGGAACGCGACCAGCGCCCACAGCCAGTTGTGCCGCAGCAGCCAACCCATCAGCGCACACCCTTCGAACGAACGGGCAGGGCCCGGCGGACGATCCACGCGGCCGCGCTGCCGAGCACGAACGCGACCAGCAGCAGGATCCAGACCTGCGCGATCAGCCAACTCATGAAAAATGACCCCTAAGGAAGGCTACGGAACCCGGATCTCGACCCTGCGGTTCGCGATCCGGCCGGCGGCGGTGGTGTTGGGCGCCACCGGACGGGTCTCCCCGTAGCCGCGGCTGGTGATCCGCCCGGCGGGGATGCCGAGCTTGACGAGGGACGCCTTGACGGCGTCGGCGCGCTGCTGCGACAGCGGCAGGCTGGTGGCCGGATCGCCGAGGTTGTCGGTGTGGCCGCCGACCTCGACGACGACGGTGTCGCAACTCTCCACCACCTCCGCGGCACGGACCACCGAACCCCGCGAGGCCTCGTTGACGATCGCGGTGCCGGACAGGAAGACGATCTTGTGCTGCGTCATCAGCCGCGCGAGCCGAGCCTCGAAAGTCTGGCACTCCTGGCTGATCTGCGGCTTCACGGCCGTCGGCACGCGCAGTTCGTTCGCGACGACCGCGCCCGGGACGGCGGCCGCGGCCGCTCTCGCCGCGGTCGCCTTGGTGGCCTGGTCGGCGACCTTGCCACTCAGCGTCACCTTGTCGCCGTCGTACTTGACCGAGGCTTCACCGGTCGCGGTCGACAATGCCTGCAGCAGCGCTGTGAGTGCGGACGGGTTCGCGAGCCCGGTCGCTTGGTCGACGGTGAGTTGGTTGTCGAAGTCGGCGCCTTCGTCCAGCAGCGCCTGCACCTCGCCTGTGACCTTGTCCTTGGCCTGCTGGTCCCGCACGACCGCCTGGACGGTGAACTTGTCGTCCGTCCGCGCCAGCGTGAAGGGCGCCACCTCGCCGGCCGACGGCGTCGCGCTCGGCGCCGGCGTCGGAGAGGACACCCCGACCGACGTACCGGACGAATCGGCAGTCACCGTACGGACGCCCTTGACCCCCGCGACCACAGAGCGGGCCTGCTCCAGATCACCACCGGCCGGCCCGGAGACCGTCGCGTCCCGGCCCTCGAACTCGACCTGTACTCCGCTGATGCCGCGCGCCTCGAGCGCTGCGATCGAACGGGCCCGGAGATCGGTTTCGGTGGCCCCGGCGTTCGCCCCGAGCAGTACGGCGGTCAGCAGGACGGGAACCAGTACAGCCGCGAGCAGCCAGACAAGACCGGGCCGCCACCGGACGAGTCGCGCACTCGTCGCAGCGGCCGCAAGGTGTTCGGACCGGGATTCGTCCGAGGATCCGGGCACTGTTCCTCCGTCAGGGCGGTCGAAGTGACCGTGCGCGAGGACATTACTCCGTTCTGCGGCCCGCGCGCATACCAGCCCACCAACTGATCACGGGAATCGCCCCGGCGAGCCTCAGGTCGGGCTCGATTCGGTCAGCCCGATCCGGTGGTGGAGAGCACGCAGCGGCGGCGGCGACCACCAGGCGAACCGGCCGAGCAGGCGCAGGGCGGCGGGGACGAGGATGCCGCGGATCAGCGTCGCGTCGATCAGGATCGCGAGCCCGGTGCCGATGCCGAACAACTGGATGAAGCTGACCGAGCCGGTGCCGAAGGCGAAGAAGCTGACGGACAGGATCACCGCGGCCATCGACACGATCCGCCCGCTGCGGGCCAGACCGGTCGTCACCGAGTCGGTCAGGCTCGCGCCTTCGTCGTGCTGCTCCTTGATCCGGCTGAGCACGAACACCTCGTAGTCCATCGAGAGGCCGAAGGCGATGCAGAAGAGCAGCACCAGCATGCTCGTGTCCAGTGGCAGCGGGGTGAAGCCCAGCCGGCCGGACAGGTGCCCGTCCTGGAAGATCAGCACCATCGCGCCGAGCGTCGCGGACAGGCCGATCACGTTCAGCAGCAATGCCCGCAGCGGCTGCAGCACGCTCCCGGTGAACAGGAAGAGTAGGAGGAACGTCGTCAGCGCGATCAGCCCGCCTGCGAGCGGAAGCCGCGAGCCGATCGCGTGCTGGCTGTCCATGAATTCCGCCGTGGTGCCGCCGACCAGGAACTCACCCGGCCCCGGCAGCGCCCGGACCGAGTCGACCAGGTCCCGGGCCGCGGTGGATCGCGAGTCCGCCTCGGTGACGACCGACAGTCGCTGGATTCCGTCCGCCACCAAGCGCGGATTGGCCGGCCCTTCCTGCCGTCCGCCCAGATAGGTACCGGCCGCGGACTCGACCCGTACTACGTCCGGCAGTTGCGACAACTTCCCCGCGTACGCACCGATGGCGGTGGTGTCGACAGCGCCGGTGCTGATCAGGTTCACCGCGTTCGTGTCGTCGCTGCCGAAGTCGTTCCGCAGGGCGTCGCCGGTCACTCGGCTGGTCGCCGTGGTGGGCAGCACCCGGTCGTCCGGAGTACCGAACTCGACGTGCAGCAGGGGAGTTGCCAACAGCAACAAACCGGCGACGACCGGCAGGGCGACCAGACCCGGGCGTCGCATCGCCAGCCCGGCCAGCCGGCCCCAGAACGGCGCGACGGTCTTCGGCGCGCCCTTGGCCCAGGGGAGTCGCCCGGCGTTCACCCGCTGGCCGAGCACGGCCAGCATCGCGGGCAGGACCACGAGCGCGCCGACCATCGCGATCACGATCACGCCGATCCCGGCGTACGCGAAGGAGCGGAGGAAGAACAGCGGGAAGAGCAGCAGCGCGGCCAGCGCGACGGCGACCGTCAGCGCGCTGAAAACGATCGTGCGGCCTGCGGTCTCGACGGCCCGGACCACTGCGGCCCGGACGTCGGCACCGTTGCCGAGTTCTTCGCGGTAGCGGCTGACCATCAGCAGGGCGTAGTCGATGGACAGGCCGAGGCCGAGCGCGGTGGTCAGGTTGATCGCGTAGATGGAGACGTCGGTCGTCGAGCCGAGCACGGACAGTTCGGCGAAGGTGCCGAAGATCGCGATGGTCCCGATCGCCAGCGGCAGCAGCGCCGCGACCAGGCTGCCGAACGCGAGCACGAGCAACGCCAGGATGATGGGGACCGCGATCGCCTCGGCGATCGCGAGGTCGCGGCCGACCTGCGCGTTGACGTCGTGGTTCACCCCGACCTCGCCGCCCAGATTCACCGTCAGCCCGTCGTACTCACCGCCGTACGTCCCGATCAGCCGGTCCGCGACGTCGGTCCGGGAGTCGAAGTCGCCGTCGATCGAGGCCAGCACCAGCGCCTTCGTGCCGTCCTCCGAACGCAGCGGCGGCGCCTTGGTCGTCCAGTACGACGTGACGCCGCTGAGGTCGGGCTCGGCGGCGATCCGGCGGGTGAGGTCGGCGCCGGCCAGGGCGACGCCCGCCTCGTCCACGTTCCGGCCGGCGTCCGCCACGAAGACGAGGTCGGCCTGCCCGTCGAACTTGTCCGCCAGCGCGGTCGCGGCGCGAGCGGAGTCGGAGCCCGGATCCTCGAACCCGCCGCCGGCGAGCTTGCCGAAGGCGCCGAAGCCGACGACGCCGGCCGCGATCAGCAGCAGCACGGTGGTGAGCAGGATCGGCCGGGCGCGGTGGGCGGCGAAGGTTCCGAGGCGATGCAGCATGGCGGGACTCCGTCGTCGGTAAGTTAACGGGTGTAAACTTGGTGGGTGTTAACTTGCCAGAGATGTTCACAGCCGTCAACATCTGCCAGATGAGCGGCCGGAATGCGTACCACCACGGAGATCTGCGGAACGCCCTGATCTCCGCAGCCGCCGAACTCGCCGAACAGGGCGGGCCGGCCGCTGTCACGATCCGCGCGGCCGCCCGGCAGGTCGGCGTCACTCCGACGGCGGCATACCGGCACTTCGCCGGGCATGAGGCGTTGCTCGGAGCGGCGAAGGCGTACTCGCTGGAGCAGATGGGCGATGCGATGCGCAAGCGGCTGGCCGCGCTGCCCGCGGAACCGGACGCGCCGAGAGCGGCGATGGCCCGGATCGAGGCGATCGGCCGGGGGTACGTGGATTTCGCGTTGTCGCAGCCCGGGCTCTTCCGGACCGCGTTCGTGGCGGACGTGAGCAAACCCGCGCCGGACTTCCGTGGCCCCGACGGGCCGCACACCATGCTGGTCAAGGGTGTCGACGAGTTGATCCGGCTGGGCTTCGTGGGGGAGGAGTTCCGGATCGGCTCGGAGGTCGCGGCCTGGTCGTTGGTGCACGGGTTGTCGCTGCTGATGCTCGAAGGTCCGCTGGCCCGGCTGCCGCAGCAGGAGCGGCAGGCGGTGGTCGACCAGACGATGGATGCCTTTGTGCGCAGTTTCTGGGCAGTCAGGGCGAACTTCCGCGCGTGATCGCGCGAACATATTTATTTTGATTTCTTCTTTTATTAACCCTGTGTGCTGGGTAAGGTGCGGACAGTCCTTCTCCGCCCCCCAGGAGGAACACACGATGAGAATCCGCCCCCTTCCCACCCTGCTGGCCGCCGTGGCCTTGCTCGGCGCCGGCCTCGTACCGGCCGCTGTATCGGCCGCCGTCGCGGCCACGCCGCCCGAGGCCGGTCCGTCGGTCGTCACCCAGCAGGACACCGGCCAGGCTGCCGCCGCCGGTAAGCGAGTCGTCGGCTACTTCACCGAGTGGGGTGTCTACGACCGCAACTACCACGTCAAGAACATCAAGACGAGCGGGTCGGCCGCAAAGCTGACCAACATCGTCTACGCCTTCGGCAACACCACCGGCGGCCGCTGCGCGCTGGGCGACTCCTACGCCGCCTACGACAAGGCCTACGACGCGGCCGGGTCCGTCGACGGCGTCGCCGACACCTGGGACACCGGCGCGCTGCGCGGCAACTTCAACCAGTTGCGCAAGCTCAAGCGGGAGTTCCCGAACATCAAGGTGGTCTGGTCGTTCGGCGGCTGGACCTGGTCCGGCGGCTTCACCGAGGCGGCCAAGAACCCGGCCGCGTTCGCCGACTCCTGCTACCGGCTGGTCGAGGACCCGCGCTGGGCCGACGTGTTCGACGGCATCGACATCGACTGGGAGTACCCGAACGCCTGTGGCCTGAGCTGCGACACCTCCGGCCCGAACGCCTTCAACAACGTGATCACGGCACTGCGCAATCGCTTCGGCTCGTCGGCCCTCGTCACCGCGGCGATCACCGCCGACGGCACCAACGGCGGCAAGATCGACGCCACCAACTACGCGCTGGCCGCGCAGAAGCTCGACTGGATCATGCCGATGACGTACGACTACTTCGGCGCCTTCAACCCGCAGGGCCCGACGGCTCCGCACTCGCCGCTGACCTCGTACTCCGGCATCCCGCAGACCGGCTTCCACAGCGACGCGGCGATCCAGAAGCTCAAGTCGAAGGGCATCCCCTCATCGAAGATCCTGCTCGGCATCGGCTTCTACGGCCGCGGCTGGACCGGCGTCACCCAGGCGACTCCCGGCGGCCGGGCCACCGGCGCCGCCCCGGGCAAGTACGAGGCCGGCATCGAGGACTACAAGCTCATCTCGACCCGGTGCCCGTCCACCGGCACGGCCGGCGGTACGGCGTACGCGTTCTGCAACGGCCAGTGGTGGGGTTATGACACGCCCGCCACGATCCGGGGCAAGATGTCCTACGCGAACCAGCAGGGTCTGGGCGGCGCCTTCTTCTGGGAGTTGTCCGGCGACACCAGTTCCGGCGCGCTGATCACGGCGGTCAAGACCATCGGCTGATCCGGCGGCCGATTCCCGCGTCCGGGTCCTCCTGCCCCGTCCGGCAGGGGGACCCGGACGCCTTCGCGCGGCGGGAGATCGGTTGTGGTCCGCAACTGTGTGCGACCGTGGAAGGCCCTTTCCGTGGCGCTGCGTAGAGCATCGCCCTCGGAACCTGTCCTACGTCGGACAGGGCGCTAATGTGCCACCCGAAGGCGCAGGAAATCCCTTGACTTAACCTTCTCCGTTGGCCGTACTTGTCCCTGCTGAACCCCGGCAAGCGTTGAACGGAGGGGCTCCATGGAGAGGCTGCCGGACTCGTCGTCGTCGTTGATCATCGGTGTGGCCACATCCACCGCTGAGCGGGTCCACCTTGCCCGGCTGCTCGGCGGTGCGGACGCGCTGCTGCTGGTGTCGAGCGCGGAGCAGGCCCGGGCCTTCCTCAAGCTGACCAGCGGTGCGGAGTCGACCCCCGTATTACTGACTCCCGCGGTCCTGCCGACGGTCGTGCCCAGGGGAGCGGTCACTGCCCAGATCGAGGCAGTCCCCGAGAAGCCTGCCCAACTGTGGGCGGCCCCCATCCCAGATACACCTACCCCGGCTCCGGTCCCCGCGCCGGCACCTGTCCCGGCGCCGGCTGCCGGTCTCCGGTTGGACGTCGACCGGCGGGTGGTCGAGTGGAACGGCCGGGAGATGCCGCTGACCCGGCTGGAGCACGACTTCCTGCGCTGCCTGGTGAAGGAACCCGGCAAGGTCTGGACCTACCAGCGCCTGCACCACGCTGTCTGGGGCAACGAACACCTCGGCCACGGCTCCCACATCCACTCCGTCGTCAAGCGTCTCCGCCAGAAACTGGCCAGCCTCGGCGCCTCGGTCACCATCCACGCCGTCCGAGGAGTCGGCTTCAACCTGCTCCCGGCCACCTGATCCCGGCGGACTACCAGAGGACACCCGCCGGCAACGAGGTAGCAACGAGGTAGCGAGCCAGTTCGTCATCCACGGTCAGAGCAGCGGCTGGCTCTGACCACCTGGTCACTGCGGGAAGAGCCAGGCGATGCTTCGGCGGGCGCTGTCGGCGTACTCCGGGCGGTCGGTGGTCAGACCGAAGGCGAGGTCCTCCAGGGCTGCGCAGCGGGCGTGGTACTCGATCCGGGGGAGGGAGTGGTCGAGGCCGCCGTATGCCTGCAGTGCCTGGTGCACAAAGGACGGGCCGAAGTCGCGGTACAGCCGGGCGAAGTCCAGGGCTGGATCAGCGAGAGCGGCGTCCGACCAGTCGATGATGCCGGTCACGGTCGTCCCGTCCGACAGCAGGTGCTCCGCGCCGAGATCGTTGTGGATCAGCACCTGGCGGGTGGACGGCGGAGGCACGGTCTCGGCGAGCAGGCGCAGGTGGGCGGGGGAGCCTTCGAGGTCGACGAGCCACTCGGCTGGGTCGGCATCGTCGGGCTCCACCAGCCCGTCGACCTCACCGAGATCGATCGAGTGCAACTGGCGGAGGAACGTTCCCAGTTGGACCGCGGACCCAGCGGGCGCAGAACGTCCCAGCAACGGAGTACCGGACAGGAATGGGTACGCCAGTACTTCGAGATCTGGATCGGCGAAGAGCGGGGCCGGGACCGCGACCTCGGGGGCATGGGCCGCGACCACTCGGAGAAGCCGGGCCTCGGCGTCGACTTCGCCATCGATGGCGACGCGGACGAGCACGTCGCCGGCTCGATAGGTGACGTTGTCCAGCCCATTGCCGGACGGGATCAGTGGTTCTTCCGCGAGGTGGGGCAGGTGTTTCCGAAGGGCTTGTTCGGCCCGATCCTGCGCGGTTGGCATACCGCCTCCTTCTCCGGTTCCGCTGAGGAGTCAACCATTGCTCATGAGCAGGTCGAGGGCGGATTTCAGGGTGAGGATGACAGCTGGTTGCGGATCGGTGACGGAGGAGTGACCGAACGGGGTGCGGCGCGTTAAGAAGATATGGCTGAATCCGTGGTGTCAGATGCTTGGCAGGGCAGCGTCACCGACGAGCAGAGCGAGGCCGTGCGTCTGATCGCCCGGCAGTTGGAGGTCGACGAGGACACAGCGAGCCTGATCCTCGACTGCTCCTGAGCTGAGGCTCGCAGCACGAGGGCCGGCCCCGGACAGACGAGCTGTCCGGGGCCGGCCGACTGCCTATGAAGTTGTGACTACCGGATGGACTTCAGTGCGAAGTCCTCTACCACCGGCTCACCGGCCAGCAGCCTGGTGGTGCGGGTCTGAGGCTTGTAGCCGTCCTTGGCGGCGATCAGCGTCAGGGGGTTGTTGCGGCGGTCCAGCCAGTGGGCGTAGGTGCCGTCGCTTTCGGTGATGAAGGTGTACGACTGCGCCCAGGAGTCGACCTGGACGATGGCGCCGCCGAGCGGGGCGGCGGTACCGGTGGTCGGGACTCCGGTGACCGTGCCCATCAGCTTGCTCCAGGTGGTCGGCGGCGTGACGTTCATCTTCACGTCGACCGGAGCCACGGCGTACGGGGTGTTCTCGCCGATGGTGACCATGCCGGTGTAGGTGCCCGGCTGGTCGACCGCGGCGTTCAGGCCGACCTTGACGGTGACCTTCTCGCCCGGGGCCAGGGTGGCCTCGGACTTGTCGAGGGACATCCAGCTGACGTCAGCCGACGACTCGGAGCAGTCCTCGAGGCCCGGCAGGGCCTCGCTGTCCACGGTCGCGGTGAAGCCGCCGGAGGAACCGCCGACCTTGTAGAAGCCACACGCCGCCGCACCGCGGTACCGCGGCATGTTGGCGTTCGGCAGAGCGGCCCAGGTACCGGCGGCCGCGTCGAAGGCGAAGCCGGCGTTGGTGACGGCACCGGCCTGGACGCCGCCGACGACGAGCAGCTTGCCACCGGCGACGGCGAAGGACGCCGCCCAGTGGTCGGCCGGGGAGTCGGCGATCGGGGACCAGGCGTTGGTTCCCGGGTCGTAGACGTAGCCGGCCTTCTGGGCCGCCGCGCCGTCGTTACCGCCGGAGCAGTAGATCTTGCCGTCGATCGCGCCACAGGACGCGAAGGCCACCGACTTCGGGTAGTTGGCAAGGGTCGCCCAGGTGTTCGAAGCCGCGTCGTAGGCGACGACGGAGTTGGACATCGGGGTGCAACCGGAGGTGGTGCAGCCGCCGACGGCGTACAGCTTGCCGTCGAGGACAGCCTGGCCGGCGGCCGCACGCGGCGCCGGGTTGGCGGCTACCGACGACCAGGCGTTGGCGGCCGGGTCGTAGGCGTAGGTACCGGCGTCCGGACCGGAGGCTCCCCAGCCGGAGCTGGCGATGATCTTGCCACCCACGGCGCCGACGGTGACGGCGTTACGGGCGCCAGGCAGCGGGGCGATCGCGGTCCAGGCCAGGGTGGCCGGGTCGTACACGTAGCTGTTGGCAGTGGAAGCGCTGCCGTTGCCACCCGCGATCGAGTAGATCTTGCCGTCGAGGTTGACCACCCGGTTGTCCATCACGGTCGCCGGGTAGTCGGCGATGTCCGTCCACGGGGCCGCCATCGGCTTGGCCACCGCGGGAGTGCCGGCCATCTTGCCCGACTGCTTGTTCGCGAACGAGGTCGGTACCTCGAGCCGCTGCAGCGGGGCACCGGTGCTGCTGAAGACCTGCGTCTTCGTGGTGGTGCTGCCGTCCGCGTTCTGCAGGGTGAAGCCGCCGTCGCGCTCGCCGAACTTCAGTTCGACCGGCGCGCCGCCGGTGTTGGTGACGGTGAACGACTTGGTGGTCTTGCCACCGGGCAGCCGCAGGTTCGCCTCCAGCGAGCCCGGCGCGACCGCGATCCGGCCGGCCGCGAGGCTGAAGTCGGCCTGGGTGGTCCAGTCGGCCTCGACGTTCACGGTCTGGTTCGCCGAGACGTAGTTGCCCGCCTTGGCGGTGAAGCCGTGCTCGTCGGAGTCCGAGGAGTACAGCCAGTAGAAGCCGTCGGCCAGCCCGGTGTCCTCGGGCGTCGCGACGGTGGTGACGGTCTCGGCCGGCTTGTCGTCACGGGTGACGACGGCGCCGTTCACGTAACCGCCGGTGTTGGCGTCCTTCACGTTGCCGACGACCAGACCGCCGCCGACCGGCACGCAGTTGACCTGGCTGCCGATCAGGACGTTGTCGACCTCCCACCACCACTCGTACGAGGCGTCGTAGTAGTGGAAGCGGACCTGCACGGCCGACTGGCCGGCCGCCTGCGGGATCGCGATCTCCTTGGCGCCGCGGACGTCCGCGGCCTGGTTGAGCACGGTGGTCCAGGTGGCGCCGCCGTCGATCGACAGGTCGACGTCGGCCTTCTCGCCGCCGAGCCAGTTGAGGTCCTGGTTGAACTTGATCTTCGGAGCGGTGACGGCGGTCAGGTCGACCACCGGGCTGACCAGCGAGGTGTCCTGCTGCTGGCCGGAGCCGTACCGGTCGCTGTCGACGATCGCGAAGCCGCCGGCCGAGCCGGTCAGGTTGCCGCGGTTGCCGACGTCCTCGAACTTCCAGACCTGGCCGTTGCCCTTGTTGTCGACGACGGTCCAGCCACTCGGGGCGGCCGTGGTGTCGAAGGTCTCGTAGACACCGTCGGAGCCGTACTTGTACCCCGGTGCGGTGGTGCACGCGTCGGTCCGGACCGGCACCGCCACGTTCTTGGTCAGGTTGGACGCGCCGACGGCGATCGGCTGGCTGACCGTCTGGTAGCCGGGGATCTGCGACTCGACCTTCAGCGTGTAGCTCGCGCTGGAAGGCACCTTGAGCGTGTACCGGCCGTTGATCGGGGTGGTGTAGTCGAACACGCCACCCGGGCCCTCGACGCTGACCTTCGCGTACAGCGGCCAGCCGTGGCCGGAGCCGTCCGTGATGGTGCCGCCGACGTTCACGGTCGGAGCGGCCTCGAGGGTGAAGTTCTTCGTCGTGGTCGCGTTGACCGCGACGGTCGCGGTACCGGTCTGGCTCTGGTAGCCGAACGCGGCGACGCTGAGGTTGTAGTCACCGGCGGGCACGATCGCGGAGAAGGTGCCCGCGGTGTTGGTGGTCAGCACCCGGTCCGGCGTGCCGGTCTGGGTGACGGTGACGGTCGCACCGGAGAGAGCGGCGCCACCGGTGGCGGTGACCTTGCCGGTCAGGGTGCCGGTGTCACCGATCGGAGCCGAGTTCAGCAGCGCGAGCGCGTCGAGACGGCCCTCACCGTAGACGTTGTTGTCGTCGGTGGTGCCACCACACTGCGCGTCGGCCTTGTCGACCGCCGAGTCGTCGAGCAGCGCCCGGGTGGCGGTGATGTCACCCTTCAGCGCCGGAGCCGCGGCCCACAGCAGCGCGATGGTGCCCGCGAGGTGCGGAGCGGACATCGAGGTGCCGTTGAAGCTGGCGTAGCCGCTGCCCGGAACACTGGACCGGACGTTGACACCGGGGGCCGAGATGTTCGGCTTGATGGTGCCGTTCTGGCCCACGCCGCGGCCCGAGAAGCCGGCGATGTTGTTGTTGATGTCGTAGGCGCCGGCCGAGTAGTTGCTGGTCAGGCTGCCCGGCGAACCGCTCGTCTGGCAGGCCGAACCACTGTTGCCGTTGGACCAGACACCGAAGATGCCGGAGGCGGTCCAGGCGTTGGTGATGTCCTCCATGAACGGGTCGTTGGACGGCAGTTGGCTGCCCCACGAGTTGTTGATGATGTTCGGCCGCTTGCTCGCGTCCGGGTTCTGCCCGGCGAGGTTGGTCGGCTCGAGCATCCACTGGCCGGAGTTGATCAGCGCGGCGTCGCTCGGGCAGCAGCCGTTCGCGGCGATCCACTTGACCGCCGGCGCGACGCCGATCTGGTTGGCCCCGCCGTCGTCGCCGGCCATCGTGCCCATCGTGTGGGTGCCGTGGCCGTTGCTGTCACAAGGCGCCGCGGCACAGGTGCCGGCCGCGTTGTACCAGTTGTAGTTGTGGTCGAAGGTGCCGCCGCCGAGGTTGCCGCGGTACTGGTTCACCAGCGCCGGGTGGTCGTACTGCACCCCGGTGTCGATGTTCGCGATGACGATGCCGGCGCCCTTGTCGCCGTACTGGCTCCAGACGTCGTCGGCGTTGATGTTCGCGATGCCCCACTCGAGCGCGTTGATCTGGCGCTCGGTCTGGCCCGCGGTGACCTTGGGCACCTCCATCACGACGGGCGCGTAGATGCCCTCGACCTCGGTGTGCGCCGCCAGACTCTGCGCGGTGGCCAGCGAGCCGCTGGAGACGCGGATCGCATTGGTGCCCCAGAAGGCTTCGTACTTGACCTTCTGCGCGTCCAGTTCGGCGCGGACCTGCGCCTGGCTCTCGGCAGCGGTCTTGCGCAGCGCCGCGGCGACCGCGGTACCGCGCTGGTTCCAGTCGGTGATGGTGCCGGCCTTGGCCAGGTCGGCCTTGGCGGAGAAGCGGACCCAGAAGTCCGTCGCCTCCTTGGCGTCCTTGCCCTCCAGCTTCGACAGCACGTCCGGCTTGATCTTGGCGGCCGGCGCCGCTGCGCCGTCCGGTTTGGTTGGTGCAGCCTGGGCCTGGCCGGTGGCGGCCAGCCCGGTGGTGACGACGGCCACCGCCGCCAGGGCGCTCACCAGTGATCTGGCGAGCCCCCTACGTCGTTGATGTGACATCTCTGCAGCCCCTCACTTGTACGACCCCGAGTTGACTCCCCCGAGTCATCTGGTGCAGAGGTGCAGGGGCTTCGCAGCCAAGGCCGTGGTGAACCGGTTCTGCGAACGCTCCGTGCCCCCCAGGTCGCGACGTGTTACGCCGAGAGCCTGACGTGGACCCTATGTGTCAGACGAAGGCACGAACAAGCACACTTCGTGAGCAAGTTGTCACTAGCGGTTGGCTGCTTCGAGGCAACTTTCGCCATTGTTTGGCAATGCGTTGACGATTAAAGGCAAAGATTGACATCGTAATCGGATGGTCACCGCCCGTGTCCCCGCCCCGAACGACGGCGCCATCGATCTGACCGGTTCCACCGAGGAGTCCTTCCCGCTGCTCATCGCGGTGGCGGTCTCCGTGGAGGAGCGGGTCCGGCTCGCCGAACTCGTCGACGACGTTGCCCCCTTGCTGCTCGTCTCCAGCCTGGATGAGTTGCGCAAGTTGATCAGTCCGGCCCCGCCGCCACCGCCGGCCGGTCAGCCGGAGCCACCAGGGCCGGGGTCACCGGACGGACCAGCCGCCCGGACGGTGCCGGAGCGGCGTACGGGGTCCGGTGCGGCGGAGTCCGGCGGGTTGGAGGCCGACGTGCTGACGGTGGACTCGGACCGGTCGGTGGCGAAGTGGTGTGGGCACGAGGTGTCGCTGACGGATCTCGAGCACGATCTGCTCACCCGGTTGATGGCCGAGCCGCTGCGGGTCTGGACGTACGAGGCGCTGCACCAAGCGGTCTGGCGGAACCGGCACCTGCGCGGTACCGCGGACGTGCACTCCCTGGTGAAGCGCGTCCGGCGCAAGCTCGACGAACTCGGCACGACCGTCACGATCGATGCTGTCCGGGGGACAGGGTTCCGGCTGACCGATCACCAGCGGCCCTCGATCACGGGATTGCGCGCTGGTTGACAGTAGGCTGTCAACGTGTCGAAAGCTGAGAGTTACCGGCTGCTGGTCGCCGACGTCTACGAGCTGGCCGGGCTGTCTCGGCGGAGCAGTGAGCAGACGGCTGCCGAGCATGGGCAGACGGTGGCTCGCTGGCATCTCATGAGCGTGCTGTCGGACCAGCCGTACACGGTTCCGGCGATCGCGCGGCGGCTGGGCCTGGTCCGGCAGAGTGTGCAGCGCGTCGCGGACGAACTGGTTGCCGAGGGCGAGGTCGAGCGTTCGGAGAACCCGGATCATCAGCGGTCGCCGTTGTACTCGCTGACCGAGTCCGGCCGCGAGACGCTGCGGAAGATCGTGGTGGACTCGGACGCGGATCGGACCCAGCGTCTCAACCGTGCGGGCGTCACTGTCGCCGAGCTCGACGCCGCCCGCGACACCATCCGCAAGCTGCTGGCCGTGCTCTAGTCAGCGTCCAGCCACGTCCGCAACGCCCACCACCAACGCAGCGTCTGCGGCACAGTACGCCGGTCGTCCGCGTCCCAGGTCCGGGTGAGTTCTTCCAGCCGATCCAGCCGGTACCGGACGGTGTTCGCGTGGATATGCAGGGCCGCGGCCGTCTGGTCCAGCCGTTGGCCGTGGTCGAGGTAGGTCCGCGCGGTGAACACCAACTGCCGGTGGAACTCGTCCGCCGGGTCTAGCGCGCCGAGCAGTTCCCGGGCCAGGAGATCAGCCAGTACAGGCTGTGCGGCCAGTGCGATGTCGCCGGCCAGTTCGGTCAGGGGATGCAACCCGCGCAGGCCTGATCGGGCGGCCGCGGTCGAAGCGGCCCGGCACAGGGAATGCAGTGGGCCCAGCTCGGTCAGCGCGGCCGCGGGGGAGGCGACCACCAGTACTGCTGCGTCGAGCGTATTGGCGGGAGGCAGCCGGGGAACGACTGCGGCCCACCGTCCTTCCACCGGGCCGAAGAGGCCGCCGCAGGACGCGAGCCACGGCTCCAGCGCACGGGCGTGGTGCGGGTCGGCGACATCGGTCGACAAGCAGTGATAGAGCCCGTCCGGATTCAGGCCCGCCCGGGCGATCGCTGCCTCGGTCAGTTCGCCATCCTGCAGCACCAGCCGGAGAAGGTGGACGTGAAGGTCGCGGGCCGTCCGCGACAGTTCCAGTTCCGCGGCGTGGTAGCCGCTGATCACGTGACGTTCCAGGGTGCCGGCGAAATGCCCGAATTCGACGAGCGCGGTCAGCAACACGTCCGCCGGTACGCCGGCCGTCCGGGCGCGGGCGACCGCGATCTCGACGGCGCGGGAACGACCGGCCTGTACGCCGCGCAGCAACGCGTCCAGGGGGATGCCCTGAGCAGCGCGGTCCGCGCCGAGCCGAGCCGCGGCGGCGAAGTCCTGCTGATCCGGCGCCGGCTCCTGGCTGAACGCGGCCAGTCCCGCGACCAGCATGATCTCGACGTGCCGCCGGGTCTCGGCTTCCGGGAGGCGCGACACCTCGGGAGACTCGGTCCGGGCCGCCGCGACCACCTCGTCGATGGCGCCGGTGTCGCTCGCCATGGCGTGCAGGACGTCGGCCAGCAGCCGGTTCTCCTTCACGACCACTCCGCGTCCCTTTCTCGTCCCTGTCGCCCGGCTTGGCGCCCGGCTTGGCGCCCGGCTTGTCGCCCGGACACAACGAGGCGTGCGGGCGTTGACGACCGGCCCCTACCGTCCGTACCGGACGGGTTGCTTTTCTGTGAGCGACTGAAAAGTAGCAGCCCTCCGCCCGAAAGGCGTTGCCCCATGCAGAACCCGGTCTCCCGCCCGCCTCGCCGTCGCCGGTTCCTCGCTCTGGTCGCCGCCGGACTCACCACCGCCGCACTCTGCACGTCTCCCGCGACCGCGTCGAGTCAGACCACGGTGGCGCTGCGGGAGGTGATGTTCGTCGGCAACAACTGGGAGGGCACCGCCGACGCGATCAAGTCGACCGGCGACTTCGCGAGGATCGGGCGCGTCAACGTCGTTCCCGACAAGGCCCAACGCCTCGCCGAGATCTACCTCAACCCGGCGAAACTGGCGTTCTTCCTGGGGATCCGGCACGGCGTCGGCGAGGGCCACGACCAGTTGGTCGACGACCTGTACACCACCTCCGACGGGAAGTCCCTGGTCGTCTCCCGCCCGAGCTTCGCCGACGTGGTCTCGATCGACCTGGCCACCGGCCAGCTCAACTGGCGGTTCCCCGTTTCGGGCTTCCGCGCCGACCACATGGCGGTGTCGCCGGACAACACCCGCGTGGCCGTCTCCGCGTCGACCTCGAACACCGTGCACGTGCTCGACATGGTCACCGGAGCGCAGGTGGGTTCCTTCCGCACCGGCGACAAGCCGCACGAGAACGTCTTCACCGGCGACGGCCGCCACCTGTGGAACATGGCGATCGGCGACGTCACCACCGCCCTCGACGACCCCGGCCTCGACTGGACCAAGGGCGACCGCCGGATCACCGTCGTCGACGCCAGGACCTTCGCGCAGGTCAAGGTGATCGACCTGCGCCAGCGGCTCGACGCGTTCGGCCGCCGGGACCTGTCGGACGCCGTACGGCCGGTGGCGTTCACGCCGGACGAGTCGAAGCTCTACTTCCAGGTGTCGTTCTTCCACGGCTTCCTGGAGTATGACGTCGCCGCCGACAAGATCACCCGGCTGAAGACGCTCCCGAAGAACCCGAATACCAGCGAGGACCGCACCACCTGGATCAACGACTCACGACACCACGGGCTGTCGATGAATCCGGCCGGGGACAAGCTCTGTGTCGCCGGCACGATGGACGACTACGCGACGATCGTGGATCGCGCCACCCTGCAGGAACGCCCGGTCGTCCCGGCCTCGAAGCCGTACTGGGCGACGGTGAGCGGTGACGGGAAAGCCTGCGTCATCTCCGAGAGCGGCGCCGACACGGTCACCGCCATCGACTTCGCCACCGGCGCGAAGCTGACCACTGTTGCCGTCGGCGACCATCCGCAGCGGGTCCGTCTCGGCCACGTGACCACCGACTGGACACCCCCGGCCTGACGGGTAGCCTCGGGGTTTGTGCGCTTCTCCGCTGTGAATCACCTCGACTGTCCCAAGTGCGGCCTCACCCATTCCCCGGATCAGGTGATCGGGTTGTGCTCGTGCGGGTCGCCGCTGCTGGCCCGGTACGACCTCGACGAGGTGCGGGCCGGCCTGACCAAGGACGAGGTGGCGTCGCGACCACCCGACCTGTGGCGGTACCACGAACTGCTGCCGGTGCGGTCGGCGGAGAACGTGATCAGCCTGGGCGAGGGGATGACGCCGCTGCTCGCGTTACCGCGGTACGGGCGGGAGTTGGGGGTTGAGCGGCTGCTGATGAAGGACGAGGGGCTGATCCCGACCGGGACGTTCAAGGCGCGCGGTGCGGCGGTCGGGGTGTCCCGGGCGCGGGAGGTCGGCGTACGGAAGATCGCGATGCCGACGAACGGGAACGCCGGGTCCGCGTGGGCGACGTACGCGGCGCGGGCCGGGATGGAGGCGCTGATCGCGATGCCGATCGCGGCGCCGGAGATCTGCCGGCGCGAGGTCTCGGTGGTCGGTGCCGAGCTGAAGTTGATCGACGGGCTGATCGGTGACGCGGGCGCGTGGGTGCGGGAGCAGCTCGCGGTGCGCGAGGGGTACCAGGACGTGTCGACGTTGAAGGAGCCCTACCGGATCGAGGGCAAGAAGACGATGGGCCTGGAGATCGCGGAGCAGCTCGGCTGGAAGCTGCCGGACGTGATCCTCTATCCGACCGGCGGGGGAGTGGGGCTGATCGGGATCTGGAAGGCGCTGGCAGAACTCGCCGAGCTCGGCTGGGTGGAAGGGCCGATGCCGCGGCTGGTCGCAGTACAGGCTTCGGGGTGCGCGCCGATCGTGCAGGCCTATGAGAAAGGGCTGGCCGAGAGCGAGGCCTGGCCGAACGCGCAGACCGTTGCCTTCGGCATCACTGTGCCGAAGGCGCTGGGCGACTTCCTGGTGCTGCAGGCGATCAAGGAGACCGATGGCTGCGCGATCGCCGTCGACGATGTCGACATCCTGGCTGCCCAGCGCCGGGTGGCTTCGGTGGAGGGTGCGTTCATCTGTCCCGAAGGCGCCGCCAACTTCGCCGCCGTTCGGCAACTGCGCGAGTCGGGCTGGATCAACGCCGACGACCAGGTGGTTGCCCTCAACACCGGAACCGGCCTCAAGTACCCGGAGACGGTTCCTCTGTAGGTTCCGAGTCGTCGTGCGACTTGAACACCAGCCCTGCGACCACACCGGCGGGAAACCAGAAAAAGTACTCCGGGCTCTTGTCGACCAGGTCGAACGGCAGCATGAACACCACCGCGAACGCCATCGCGAAGCCGGCCGGGTTGTAGAGCCGCTCGACCAGCGGTCGCGGGCTGTACCACTGCCACAGCGCGCCCACCAGGCACCCACCCAGAGCCAATCCACCCGTCCAGTACCGCTCCGCCGCGCTCACCACCTCCGGCTCAGGCAAACCAGCCCGCAGGCCGAGGAAGATCGCCAACGGCAAGATCCACCCCGTCTTACGCCGCGTTGCCTCCGGCACCCTTTCCAGCATCGACTGCATCGCCCCACCTCCCTGTGTGAGGCGATGATGCCACCCACTCAGGCCACCGGCTCCTCGGTCCGCAGTCAACCTGTCTTCAGGCGGGTCTTGGCGGAGACCCGGTCGAGCAGGGCACCTCAGGCCTGGCCGCGGCGTACGGCGAGGATGTGGGCCGGGTCGCCGTTCGGGTCGAGCTTGACGTAGTTCTGCTGGCCCCAGCGCCAGGTGGCGCCGGTGATCTCGTCGTAGACGGTGAAGGTGTCCTCCGGGCGCATCCCGAGCGCGGCCATGTCCAAATGGACCATGGACTCGCGGACCGCGTGCGGATCGGTGTTCACCACGACGATGACGGTGTCGCTGTGGCCGTCGGGGCCGGTGACCCGCTTCGAGAAGCACATGATCGCCTCGTCCTCGACGCTGTGCAGGCTCAGGTTGCGGAGTTGCTGCAGCGCGGGGTGCCGACGGCGGATGTTGTTCAGCAGCGTCAGGTACGGCGCCAGCGTGCGGTTCTCGGCCGCGGCGGCGTCCCAGTCGCGCGGGCGGAGCTGGAACTTCTCGGTGTCCAGGTACTCCTCGGACCCCGGTCGCAGCGCGACGTGCTCGAACAGCTCGAAGCCCGCGTAGACCCCCCAGGCCGGGGACGAGGTCGCCGCGATCGCCGCGCGGATCTTGAACGCGCCCGGACCGCCGTACTGCAGGTACGCCGTCAGGATGTCCGGCGTGTTCACGAAGAAGTTCGGCCGCAGGAAGTGACCCGTCTCCTTGGTCAGCTCCGTCAGGTACTCCTCCAGCTCCCACTTCTCGTTGCGCCAGGTGAAGTACGTGTACGACTGGTGGAAGCCGACCTTCGCCAGCTCGCGCATCATCGGCCGCCGGGTGAACGCCTCGGACAGGAAGACCACGTCCGGGTCGGTCTTGCGGACCTCGCCGAGCAGCCACTCCCAGAAGTTCACCGGCTTGGTGTGCGGGTTGTCGACCCGGAACACCGTGACACCGTGCGAGATCCACAGCTTCACGATCCGCAGTACCTCGGCGTAGATGCCCTCGGGATCGTTGTCGAAGTTGATCGGGTAGATGTCCTGGTACTTCTTCGGCGGGTTCTCCGCGTACGCGATCGAGCCGTCGGCGCGGACCGAGAACCACTTCGGGTGCTCGGTCACCCAGGGGTGGTCGGGTGAGGCCTGCAGGGCCAGGTCGATGGCGACCTCCAGCCCGAGCTCGCGGGCCCGGCCGACGAAGTAGTCGAAGTCCTCGAAGGTGCCGAGCTCCGGGTGGATCGCGTCGTGCCCGCCCTCGGACGAACCGATCGCCCACGGCGACCCCGGGTCAGTCGGCTTCGGGTCGAGGGTGTTGTTCGGGCCCTTGCGGTACGCCTTGCCGATCGGGTGGACCGGCGGCACGTAGAGCACGTCGAACCCCATCGCGGCGACCGCGTCGAGCCGCTGGGCCGCAGTACGGAAGGTGCCGGAGGTCCACTCCTGCTTGTCCTCGTCGAACGTCGCGCCCTCGGAGCGCGGGAAGAACTCGTACCAACTGCCGTACAGCGCGAGCTGCCGGTCGACCCAGACCGGGTAGGTCTCGGACGAGGTGATCAGCTCACGCACCGGGTAGCGCCCGAGCGCGGCGCGGACCTGCGGCGAGATCCCCGCGGCCAGCCGGGCTTCCGGCGGCAGGGCCGGGTTCGCCAGCGCCTGCGCGGCGTCGCTCAACGTACTGCGGTCGACCCGCACCGCCGGCGGTACTCCGGCCGCGGCGCGGTCGAAGAAGGCCGCGCCCTCGGCGAACATCAGGTCCACGTCGATGCCGGCCGGGATCTTGATCTCCGCGTTGTGCCGCCACGTCCCGTACGGGTCGCTCCAGCCCTCGACCGCGAAGGTCCACGCGCCCTGCTCCTGCAGGGTGACATCGACCGTCCAGCGGTCCGTGCCCTGCCCGACCGGCGTCATCAGCATCCGCCGGGTCTGGCCGGTCGGCGAGGTCAAAACGACGTTCGCGTTCACCGCGTCGTGGCCTTCGCGGAACACCGTGGCCGCGATGGTGAACGTCTCGCCCACCGACGACTTGGCCGGATACGCGCCGGCGTCGACGGTCGGACTGACCTCGGTGATCGGGATGCGCCCAGTCATGGAGTTAACGAACCTTCGCTTTCCGACTAGCGGGGACAAGGAAGTACAGCACTGACCGTATCGGTTCCCAGTGCTGCCGTGCGTCATGCAGTGCGCAAAGATGGGTCCAGGGTTCGGCGGTTCCCCGTCCACACTGCGGACCCCGGACCTCGGAGCCAACTGGTCTGGTCCTGCAAGATCTTGCTCGGATTGCAAAACCGATACATCCCGAGGGTGCTCTCGGCACCCCAGGCCGGTACGGTGTCCCGGTGCGAGCGATACGACGATTCTCCGTCCGCCCTGTCCTGCCCGAACCGTTGACCGGTCTCGGCACCCTGGTGAACAACCTGCGCTGGGCCTGGCACCCCGAGACGCAAGACGTCTTCGAGGCTGTCGACCCGCGGTTGTGGCGCAGTACCGGTGGTGACCCGGTCCGCCTCCTCGGGGAGGTCCCGGCGGCCCGGCTTGACGAGCTGGCGAACGACCACGCCTTCCTGCGCCGGCTGGAGCTGGCTGTAGCCGACCTGACCGGCTACGTGACCGACGACCGGTGGTTCCAGTCCGAGGCCGGTACTCCGGTCAACTCGGTGGCCTACTTCTCCCCGGAGTTCGGCATCACCCACGTGCTGCCGCAGTACTCCGGTGGGCTGGGCATCTTGGCCGGCGACCACCTGAAGGCCGCCAGCGATCTCGGTGTCCCGCTGATCGGCGTCGGGCTGCTCTACCGGCACGGCTACTTCGGCCAGTCGCTGAACCGCGAAGGCTGGCAGCAGGAGCGCTACCCGCTGGTGGACCCGGACGGGCTGCCGATCAGCCTGCTCCGCGACGGTGACGCGCCGGCCACCATCAACGTGACTCTGCCCGGTGGCCGCAAGCTGTGCGCGCAGATCTGGGTCGCCCAGGTCGGCCGCGTGCCGCTGCTGATGCTCGACTCCGACATGGAGGACAACGAGCCGGCCGAGCGCGAGGTCACCGACCGCCTGTACGGCGGGACGACCGAGCACCGGCTGCTCCAGGAGCTCCTGCTGGGCGTCGGCGGCGTCCGCGCAGTACGGGAGTACTGCCGGATCACCGGCCACGCGGCACCCGAGGTGTTCCACACCAACGAGGGCCACGCCGGCTTCCTCGGCATCGAGCGGATCCGCGAACTCGCCTCCGACCAGGGCCTCGACTTCGACACCGCGCTCGAGGTGGCCCGCGGCGGCACCGTCTTCACCACCCACACCCCGGTCCCGGCGGGCATCGACCGGTTCCCGGTCGAGCTGATCCAGCAGCACTTCTCGCCGGACACCTTCGGCGAGGGCGTCCCGGTCGACCGGATCCTGGGCCTGGGCGCCGAGGACTTCGAAGGCGGCGATCCGAGCGTCTTCAACATGGCGATCATGGGGCTGCGGCTGGCCCAGCGCGCCAACGGCGTCTCCAAGCTGCACGGTGTTGTCAGCCGCGGCATGTTCGCCGGCCTGTGGCCGAGCTTCGACGCCACCGACGTGCCGATCACCTCGATCACCAACGGCGTGCACGCGCCGACCTGGGTGGCCCGGGAGATCTCGGCGCTCACCTACGCGGCCGCCGAGGAGGGTGACTCCGAAGGCATGTTCGAGGGTCTCGACAAGACCACGGACGCGGCCCTGTGGGAGACGAAGCGGATGCTGCGGCAGCGCTTCATCGACGACACCCGCGCCCGCGTCCGCGCCTCCTGGGTGAACCGGGGCGCGAGCGAGGCCGAGCTCGGCTGGGTCGACTCGATCCTCGACCCGGACGTGCTGACGATGGGATTCGCCCGCCGCGTCCCGTCGTACAAGCGGCTCACCCTGATGCTGCGCGACCCCGCCCGGCTGAAGGCGCTGCTGCTGCACCCGACCCGGCCGATCCAGATCGTCATCGCCGGCAAGGCGCACCCGGCCGACGAGGGCGGTAAGAAGCTGATCCAGGAGATGGTCCGGTTCGCCGACGACCCCGAGGTCCGGCACCGCATCGTCTTCGTGCCCGACTACGACATCGCGCTCGCGCAGCCGATGTACCCGGGCTGCGACGTCTGGCTGAACAACCCGCTGCGTCCGTACGAGGCGTGCGGCACGTCCGGCATGAAGGCGGCGCTGAACGGCGCGCTCAACCTGTCCATCCGGGATGGCTGGTGGGACGAGTGGTACGACGACGAGTTCGGCTGGGCGATTCCGTCGGCCGAGGGGATCGAGGACACCGACCGCCGCGACGACCTCGAGGCGCACGCGCTGTACGACCTGATCGAGAAGCAGGTCGCGCCGCGGTTCTACGACGGTGAGGCGCCCGGCCGCTGGATCGAGATGCTGCGGCACACGATCAAGGAGCTCGGCCCGAAGGTGCTCGCCACCCGGATGGTCCGCGACTACGTGGAGCAGCTGTACGTCCCGGCCGCGCACTCCTCCCGCCAGCTCAACTCGACGTACGAAGGTGCGCGCGAGCTGGCCGGCTGGAAGAAGAAGGTCCGGGCGGCCTGGGACCAGATCCGGGTCGACCACGTCGAGCTGCAGGGCCTCGGCGACGTACCGCAGCTCGGTACGACGGTCGGCATCCGGGCGTTCGTCAGCCTCGGCGACCTGACTGCGCAGGACATCGACGTGGAGGCTTTGCACGGCCGGGTGAACTCGGAGGACGAGATCACCGACGCCGGCCGGGTGTCGCTCTCGCTCGCCGAAACCTACGAGGGCAACCGCTATCGGTACGAAGGCGAACTGAAGCTCGACCGCACTGGGCCGTTTGGGTACACGGTCCGGGTGCTTCCGAAGAACGCGATGCTTGCGAGTCCTGCAGAGCTTGGCCTGGCGGCGGGACCGTCCGACCCGGAAGACCCTGAGACTCCGGACCTGCCTGCAGGCTCCGAGTTCTGAGTACTCCGACCACGCCGGGCCCCGCCTACCTCACTAGGCGGGGCCCGTTCGGTTTTCTTGGCGGCGGGTGGTTTCCCCAACGCTGGCGCCACGCTCGCTCCTGCGTCGCCCACATGTCGCTGCCTCCCCGCGTGACAGCCGACGTTCGGGATTCCCCCCGCGGGCACCACCTACCCTGGCCACGCACCGACCCCGGCCACTACAGGAGTCCGCCCGGGGCACGTGTCGCGGCCTAGTCGGCGTTGACGTGGAGGATTGCGTCAGCCGAGTCGACGAGTGCCTGGTCAAGCGGCGAGTAGCGCTGCTCTGGTCTTACGTCGGTGCGCGTGCGTGCAGACCTGACCGCGGTGGCGGCAGTCAGCCCCCAAGTGGTGATACGACGCTGCAGCAAGCCCTCGTAGGTATCCGGTTCCGGCTCTCCGAGTCCGAGGGCTTCGCTGCGCCCCAGGCTGCCGACGACGACCGTGTATCTCCGGCCCAGCAGGGAGCCCACGATGGCGCCGGCGGAGAACCATTCGAGGTCCATCTCCGCCATGCGCATGCTGCTCAGATTCCGTTGCAGGTGGGCGTTGTGCGCGAAGACCAGCGTCGCGCCGCGTTGCTCCTCGATGCTGCGGATGTCCAGCAGGTTCTGGGCCATGATCGCGTCGCGGGTGGCCAGGAGGCTGGATATCCTGGCGCTCTCCTCGATCCGCTGGGCGGACTGCTTGTGGTATCGCAACAGACCGAGACCGGCGGTGAGGTAAGTGCGGGCCCGGAACCACTCGGCGCGTGAGGTGGCCGCGATCAGTTCGGGTGCGCGTGCGTAGAGCGAGGTGAGCAGGTCGTCGGCGATCGCTCGCAGTTGCGCGGACTCAGGGGTGGCGCCGATCGAGATCGCCGGGTCCAGGATCGCCTCCTGCCGGCTCCACCGTTCGTCGGCGCCGAGCAGACCCGCGAGGTCGAGGTCGACCCCCAGGTAGTCGCCGGCATACTCCAGATAGCGTCGAGGGCTGGGCGCGCTGATGTTCTCGGTCGCCGCGTCGAACCCGTGGAAAGCCAACCGTTCTTCGGCGGAACGGCCCTCGTTGTACTCGCGCATCCAGGCGACCAGTCGCCTGTTGACCTCCAGTTCACCGAAGCCGTGCGAGAACCCATCCCTCATCGCCGTGTCGAGGCTTCCCGCTCCACCCTGGACGAAGTCGTTCACCGCGAGCGCGGCCACTCGATCGGTCTCCAGCGCGATGGACCGGAAGCCCTGATCCACAAGCGCTGCGAAAAGTTCGTTACGGATATGCCCGAAGGCCGGCTCCAGCGTCGGGTGCGCCGGCTCACCGACTGCCAACAGCTCACACGACGGGTCTGCGAAGTCTCCAACGTCTTGGCTCATATCCCTCAACCGTATCGTCGAACCTTCGATTGAGACTTAGATCCCTATCACCCTGCAGAAATGCCGAAAAGTCTAAAACCGAGCGAAACCCCACGCCTCCGGCCCGCGCCCGCGCCCCACGGCATCTCACCCCAGCCACCCGCCCCGAGCCCGCCCTCCCACCGCCCACCAACCCCCCGCCCACCAACCTCCCGCCCCTACCCCAATCCCGAGGCCGATTGGGGAGGAAAACACCCCCCAACGGGACCGAAAACCACCCCAAACCACCAGCAACCGTGCGTCCGACCCACGCACGGTGCTGTGTCGCAGGCGTTCTCAGGCGTCGGGCGGCATCAAGCTGTTCCTCGACCGCGACTGGGGCACCGAGTTCCACTGGGACCAGGCCGAGCTGGACGAGTATGTGCTGTCAGCACACCGCATCGGCTGGCAGGTGACGGCGCACGCGATCAGCGCCGAGGCGCACGACCCCGCGGCAAGTACGCGGACGTCGTGATCCTCTCGGACGACCCGACGATTGTCGCGGTGGACTCGTTGCTGAACATCCAGGTGCTTTTGGGATTACCCCGCTTGCGGTAGCGGGCCGTCGACCGGCTGCCGCGTGGTGAGGTCGAACCACGCCGGCGGCGTACCGGTGGGGGAGTGGACGAGGATCCGGTTGCCGGGGTGGAGGTCGGGGTCCTCCCGGTAGCGGTCGCGGAGTTTGGCGGTGGCGGATTCGTCGCCGTTGTCCGCAGCGATCAGCAGGGCGGCGATCTCGTCGGTCGGGGTGAGGTCCATCTCCAGGTTGTCGGCCATCGCGCCCCAGCCGTCCCAGAGCAGCAACTCGTCGCCCATCAGGTGGGCGAGTTGGAGGAAGACGTAGGTGCGGATGAACCAGCCACCGCGGAGCGGGAGCGAGGGGTCGACCCCGTAGAGACTGTCGTCGATCTCGCCCGCGCGGAACGCCCGCCAGACCTCGGCGGCCGAGTGGAACTTCCCGGCCGGGATGTCCTGGACGTCGAATCCCCAGTGCTCGGCCGGTTCGAGTTGTGGGTCGAGCATCACCCAGCGGTCGCCGTTCCAGTACTCGACGACGACGTGATCGTAGTTGAACGCAGGCCCGAAGTACGACGCGAAGCCGACCCGGGTGCGGGCCGGGATGCCCTTGTGGCGCAGGGCGGAGGTTGTCACCAGTGCGTAGTCCCGGCAGCAGCCCGCGACTCGGTCGACGGGTTCCCTGGGAGTGGCCAGCGGGGCTGCGTTGCGTTGCTGGTCGGTCGAGAGGATCGCCTCGACCCAGCGGTTGTTGACCTCCTCCAGGTGGTCGGGGGTGAACTCCACACCACCGCCGCGGTAGTGGATCAGCAGGTTCTGCACGACGCTAACCAGCTCGGGAATGTCCGAGGGCAGGGCGTCGACCAGTGCGGCGTGAGCGCCGGGGTCGCTGTAGGGGGTCTGCTTGGCGTAGTCCATCAAGCTCTTCTTTCGATCGGTTGGGCGATGTCCACGCCCGGGGCGCCGCCGGGCAGGCTCGGGAAGTCGGGAAAGTAGATCTCGCGGATGGCGCCGGTCATCGGCAGCCCGGAGCGGCGGACCCAGTCCTCGAGCAGGTCGTAGGCGAGCATGATCCGCGGATACGCGCACTCGTCCTTGCTGATCGTGCAGTAGGCCTCGGCGTGGGCCGGCTCGACCCGGATCGTGATCGACCCGGCCGGATCGACCAGCCCGTCGAACGGCACGCACACCTCGACCGTCGCCTCGGCCTCCGGGGTCACCGCGCCGTGGTAGATGACCCAGGACCCACCGAGCAGGGCAGCGCCGGCCCTGTTGAGGTGAGTGCGGATCTCCATCGTCGACGACACGATCACGCCGATCAGCGTCTGCTGGTCGGTGTCCGACCGGATGGACGCGATCTTCGTCTCCGGTACGTCGCGGGTCAGCACCGGCCGTGGCGGCAAGCCCGGACTCGCGGAGCGCAGCAGCCGGTCCCGCAGGTAGCTCAGGGTGGCCTCGCGGGCCTCGTTGGTGGCCTGCTCGGCGGCCCACCAGCGGTCCAGCCGGATCAGGGCTTCCTCGTCGGTGCCTGCCAGTACTTCGGCGATCGTGGTCAGCGGTATGTCGAGTTGCCGCATCACGCTGATCCGCCGGGCTCGCTCGAGTTGCGCCGCGGAGTACAGGCGGTATCCGTTGAGCGGATCCACTCGCGCCGGTGGCAGCAGGCCCGATACGTCGTACAGCCGCAACGCCTTGTGGGAAAGCCCGGCGCGGCGGCCGAACTCGCTGATGGTCAGCTCACCCTCGGTCTCCTGCATGCGCTCCAGTGAACACCTTGCCCCTGGGGCAGAGTGAAGAATTGTTCTCGGCGAGGTGGAACGTGCCGGTCACCGCGCACAGCAGCCCGGCGAGCAGTTGAGCGACGAGCACCAGGCCGAACCCGCCGCCACCGGACGCCTCGAAGGGAGTACCGGGTGCCAGCAGGATGACGAGTTGGTAGGCGCCCGAGCAGAGCATCGAGCCGCTGCCGATCCAGACCGCGGCGAGTGGCATCCAGGTACGAACCGTTCTCGGCTGCCCGGCGACGAGGACGATCAAGCCGAGCAGACCTGCCAGCGCGAGGACGGCCGAGGACGCGTCCAGGGCTTGCTGGGCGAGCCTCCCATCCGCTGCCGACGTATTGGGCAAGCCAGCCTCGCCGCCGAAGGCCCAGTACAGGCGAACCGCTACGACGAGCGCAGTGAGCGCGCCGACGGCAACGGTCGCCATTACCTGTACTTCGTGAGTAGCGCCGGCCCGCCGAAGAGGAGAGCGGAGCACGTCGGACCACCGCGTACGCAGGTGTATCGCAAAGGCCAGGGCCAAGCCGATGCCCTGGAGGATGAACCCGGAGTACACGACTGCATAGACCCAACCTTCCAGCCCTGAGACCGGGTCCTCACCACTGCCCGATCGGCCCGCCCCCGCGAGGACCTCTAAAACGAAGCCGAGGGGCGCGGCAAGCATCACCGGAGTGAGCAGCCCAGTGGCGACCCACATCGGGAAAAGCACCAACCAGGCCGGCAGCCGGTGCCCCCATCGGTGGACCAGTACCAGCGCCAGCGCGGCACCGACCACCTCCATCAGCGCCGTCAGCAGGTTGCCCACGACGAAGGGCGTAGTACGCATCAGGCCCGGCTCGGCCAGGCCGAGGTCGCTGCCCGCGAGCCACGCGACCTTGATCGACAGGTACGGCAGCATCGCCGCGACGGTGGCATAGCCGGCCAGCAGGGGCAGACGAGAGAAACGCGCGTTCATGCGGCTCAGCCTGGTTCAGCCGCCCGCCGCGTACCTCCCACCAGCGAGCGGTGTCCTTCCCCCGCGCGGGTGAGCAGCTACTCGGGCGCCCCCATCTGCATGGTGGTCTTCTCGACGATGATGCTGGTCGCGTACCGCGTGGTGCCGGGCGGCTCGACGTCCGACCAGCCGCCGGTGTACTTCGTCGCCACCGCGCGCTCCAGGTCGAAGTCCGGGTCCGGGGCGAGTTCGCTCACTCGCCCGCGCAGTTCGATGTAGTGGGTCGGGCGGGCGGGGTCGACGACGACGAGGGAGATCCGGGGATCGCGGCGCAGGTTGCGCAGCTTCTGCCGGCCCTCGACCAGGCTGATGCGGACCGACTCGCCGTCCCACAGGAACCACAACGGGGTGACCTGTGGTTCGCCGTGCTTCCCGATCGTCGAGACGAAGGCGACCGCCGTCGAGGCGAGCAGGTCATGGAACGCCACCGGAATCTCCATGCCCAGAACCTACGACGCCGCAGGTCTACAGAGCGCGGAGCAGGACCAGGCAGCGGGGCGCCAGCGGGACAACGGCGTTGGCTTCCACCTCGGTGGCGCCGCTGTTGCTGGTGTCGAGGACCACCTCGTACGCCGGCGCCCACGAGGCATCGGGGACTCTCACCTCGCGGGTTTCCGCGGTGGCGTTGAGGGCCAGCAGAAAGGAGTTGTCGGTCTGCGGGTTGCCTTCGGCGTCGGTACCGCGCAGGGCGTCGCCGGCCAGGAACATGCCGATGGTGCGGAGGTTGCCGTCGTGCCAGTCGGCCTCGGTCATCTCGCCGCCGTGCGGGGCGATCCAGGACAGGTCCTTGCGGCCGCCGGGGACGACCGGCTGACCGGAGAAGTAGTGCCACTGACGCAGGGTCGGGTGGGCCGCGCGCAGGGCGAGGAGCTTCTTGGTCAGCTCCAGGTGATCCGACCAGGCGGCAGGCAGCGACCAGTCGAACCAGGAGGTCTCGTTGTCCTGGCAGTAGGCGTTGTTGTTGCCGAGCTGGGTCCGCCCGCACTCGTCGCCGGCGGTGATCATCGGTACCCCGGTCGACAGCACCAGCGTGGACATCAGATTCGCCATCTGGCGTTTCCGCAGCGCGATCACCCGGCGGTTGTCCGTCTCGCCCTCGACACCGCAGTTCCAGGACCGGTTGTCGTCGGTGCCGTCGCGGTTGTCCTCGCGGTTCAGGTCGTTGTGCTTGTGGTCGTAGGAGACCAGGTCGCGCAGGGTGAACCCGTCGTGGGCGGTGACGAAGTTGATCGACGCGTACGGGTACCGCCCGTCGTCGCCGTACAGGTCGCTGGAGCCGGACAGCCGGTACGCGAGGTCCTGTACGCCGTGCGACGAGGTGCGCCAGATGTCGCGGACGCTGTCGCGGTACTTCCCGTTCCACTCCGACCAGGGGGTGCCGAAGTTGCCGACCTGGTAGCCGAAGTTGCCGACGTCCCACGGCTCGGAGATCAGCTTGACCCGGCCGAGCACGGGGTCGGCGGCGACCTCGGCCAGGAACGGATGCCCGACGGTGTCGACCTCGTGCCGTTCGTTGCGGATCAGCGTGACTGCGAGGTCGAAGCGGAACCCGTCGACGCCCATCTCCTCGACCCAGTAGCGCAGCGAGTCCATCACCAGCCGGCGGACCTGCGGATGCGAGGTGTCGACCGAGTTCCCGGTGCCGGTCACGTCGTACATGGCGCCGCCCTGGGTGAGCCGGTAGTACGCGCGGTTGTCCAGGCCGCGGAAGCTCAGCGTCGGGCCGTCGAAGCCGCCCTCGGCCGTGTGGTTGTAGACGACGTCGAGGATCACCTCGATGCCCGCGGCATGGAACGCGGCCACCATCGCCTTGAACTCGGCCACCTGCTCACCGAGCGAACCCGCCGACGAGTACGGCGCGTGCGGCGCGAAGAAGTTCAGCGAGTTGTAGCCCCAGTAGTTGGGCAGGCCGCGCCCGGCGATCGGGGGCTCGGTCAGGAAGTGGTGGATCGGCAACAATTCGACGGAGGTGATGCCGAGGTCGACGAGGTACGCGATCACCGACGGATGCGCCAGCCCGGCGTACGTCCCGCGCTGGTGCTCGGGGACCTCCGGGTGGAGCTTGGTGAAGCCCTTGGTGTGCATCTCGTAGATCACCGTCTCGGCCCACGGGACCGGCCTGCTGATCGGCGGCGGCGGTTCCGACGGAGCGACGACCACGCCGACCGGTACGTGCCCGGCCGAGTCGCCCTCGGAGGAGTCGTAGATCAGCGGGCTGGCGTAGTCCAGCACGCCGTCGACGGCCCGGGCGTAGGGATCGAGCAGCAGCTTCGACGGGTTGAACCGCAGCCCATGCGACGGGTCGAAGGGGCCGTGCACCCGGTAGCCGTAGCGCTGCCCATGCCCGACCTCGGCGACGAACCCGGTCCAGCACTCCCCGGTGTGGGCGAGATCCAGGTTCCGCTGGCTGCCGTCGGCGCCGATCAGCGCCAGTTCGACCCGCTCGGCCGCGGGGGCCCAGACGGTGAACGTGGTGCCGTCGGCATGGACCTCCGCGCCCAACCGGTGGTCCGGTTCGGGGGAGGGGCCGAGCTCATTCGGGGCGGCGGTGGCTTCGGTCACCGGCACATTGTGCCCATGACAGGTCAAACCCGCCCGAAGAGGGGCTGAGATGAGCGCAATGATGTTTCTTGTGTTCACGAGTTGCCGGTTGCGAACACAGACGCGCAATGATACAAACGCAAGAACCGTTACTTAGTTACCTGGACCACCCCCTCCAGGTAAGCCGTTGCCCGGTACAACCTCCCTGCGGACAGCACTCTCCAGCCCCGTGAGCCGAGGAGAATCTGATGCGAATTCCATCTGTCGTGGCCGGCGTCGTCCTGGCCGCCCTTGCCCTCACCGCGTGCGGGGGCGACTCCGGTGACGCCGGCGAGGCGAAGGTGCCCGACGACCCGGCGCAGGTGAAGGGAGACCTCACCTACGCGATCTGGGACGTCAACCAGCAGCCCGCGATGCAGGAGATCGTGAAGGCGTTCAACCAGAAGTACCCGAACGTGAAGGTGTCGATCTCGCTGGCCACCTTCGACCAGTACTTCACCAAGCTGAAGACCCAGGGTTCGTCGGACAACCTGCCCGACGTGTTCTGGATGAACGGCCCGAACTTCCAGTTGTTCGCCGCCAACAAGCAACTCGCGACCCTGGACAGTCTGACCGAGGCCAAGCAGATCGACCCGGCGAACTACCCGAAGGCGCTGAACGAGCTCTACACGCTCGATGGCAAGCAGTACGGCGTACCGAAGGACTTCGACACGATCGCGCTCTGGTACAACAAGCGCCTGTTCGCCGAGGCGAAGGTGGCGGCGCCCACCGCGGAGTGGACCTGGGACGACTACAAGGCCGCCGCGGTCAAGCTCAAGGCGGCGCTCGGTCCGAAGGGCATCTGGGCCAGCGGTGACAATCTCGGCAACCAGGCCAACTACTACCCGGCCATGCTCAGCAACGGCGGCTTCGTGATCAAGGACGGCAAGTCCGGCTACAGCGACCCGAAGTCGATCGAGGCGCTGCAGTTCTGGTCGGACATGGTCAAGGGCGGGTACACCCCGAGCGCCGCGCAGAACGCCGAGACCCGGAGCCAGGACCGCTTCTTCGACGGCAAGGCCGCGATGATGTGGAACGGCAACTGGGTGGCGTCGGCCGCGCTGAAGTCGCGGTACAAGAACGACTTCACCGTGGTGCCGCTGCCGAAGGCGCCCGGCGGCGACCGCAAGACGGTGATCCACGGGATCGCGAACGTGATGAGCGCGAAGCCGAAGAACCCGCAGGCCGCGGCCGCGTTCCTGGCCTTCCTCGGCGGCAAGGACGCCGCGCTGATCCAGGCCAAGGCCGGCGCGGCGAACCCGGCGTACACCGGTACGCAGGCGGACTTCGTCGACTCGGCGCCGCAGTACAACCTGAAGACCTTCATCGAGGCCGCGGACCAGTACGCCGAGCCGTACCCGGTCTCGAAGGACACCGGGGTCTGGAACAAGCTCGAGCTCGACCGGTTGGCACCCGCGTTCGGTGGTGACAAGGCGATGTCGGAGGTCGGTCCGGCCGTCGCGAGCACGATGGACGAGGCGCTGGGCAAGGAGAAGTGAGCCGGTCGCGGTCGGCCGACGGGAAGTGGCCGTGGCTGTTCGTCCTGCCGACGTTCCTCGGTGTGCTGGTCTTCTACCTGTGGCCGTTGCTGAAGACGCTGTACGACAGCTTCACCGAGACCGGCCCGTTCGGCGGCAGCACCTGGGTCGGCGCGGCGAACTACAGCCAGTTGGCCGGTGATTCCGAGGTCTACCGGGCGATCGTCAACACCGTGGTCTACACGGCGATCGTGCTGCTCGGGATCCCGATCGCGGTGCTGTTCGCGAACCTGCTGAACCGCCCCGGCCTGCGCGGCGCGATGGTCTACCGGACGCTGTTCTTCCTCCCGTACGTCGCGATGCCGACGGCGATCTCGCTGGTCTGGCGGATCATCTACAACGGCGAGTACGGCGTCCTGAACCAGGCGCTCGGCGTGGTCGGCATCGACGGGCCGTCCTGGATCACCGAGCCGTGGTTCGCCTTGGTCGCGGTCGCGCTGCTCGGGCTGTGGATGTCGATCGGGTTCAACATGATCGTGCTGTCGGCCGGGCTGAAGGGCATCCCGGGCGAGCTGTACGAGGCGGCGTCGCTGGACGGCGCGAGCCGGACCCAGCAGTTCCGCGCGATCACCGTGCCGCTGCTGACGCCGTCGATCTTCTTCCTGTCCGTCATCACCACCATCGCCGGGTTCCAGTTGTTCGACCAGTTGTTCGCGCTGCTCGGGCCGACGAACCCGGTGATGCCGTCGACGCAGTCGCTGGTGTTCCTGTTCTACGACGCCGCCTTCGTCGGCAACGAGCGCGGCTACGCGGCCGCGGTCGCGGTACTGATCCTCGCGGTGGTCGGATTGCTGACGCTGTTCCAGTTCCGCTTCCAGCGCAGGTGGGTGAGCTATGACTGACACCGCGGTGCGTCCCGCGCCACCGCAGACCGAGCAGGCGCGGAAACGGGCCGACAGCAACCGGTTGGGCAGCAACCGGCTCGCTCACGTCGTGCTGGTGATCGGCAGCCTGGTGATGATGTTCCCGTTCCTGTGGCAGCTGAAGATGGCGTTCTCCAGCGAGGCCGAGATCCAGTCGATCCCGCCGGACCTGCTGCCGGAGGGGCTGGAGTGGAGCAACTTCAGCGAGGTGTTCCAGCGGCTGCCGTTCCTGGACCAGTTCTGGGTGTCGGTCGCGGTCACCGTCGGCCGGACGGTGGGGCAACTGCTGCTGTGCTCGATGGCCGGGTACGCGTTCGCGCGGATGTCGTTCCGGTTCAAGGGCATTCTGCTGGCGCTGATCCTGTCGATCCTGATGGTGCCGAGCCAGGTGTACCTGATCCCGCAGTACCAGATCGTCCAGCAACTCGGCTGGCTGGACAGCATCCAGGGCATCATCGCGCCGGGCGTCTTCAGCGCGTTCGGCACCTTCTTGATGATGCAGTTCTTCAAGTCGATCCCGGTCGAGCTCGAAGAGGCCGCCCGGCTGGACGGCTGCAACCCCTGGCAGACCTTCTGGAAGGTCGTCCTGCCCGTCGCCAAGCCGGGGCTGATCTCGCTGGCGATCATCACCGTGCTCGCGTCGTGGGCGGACCTGCTCTGGCCGCTGGTGGTCACCTCGTCGCCCGAGGAGATGCCGCTGGCGGTCGGTCTCGCCACGCTGAGCGGGTACCAGGGCAGCATCTCGCCCGGGGTGATGATGGCTGCGGCACTGATGGCGATGGCACCGATCCTGATTCTCATCGTCGTACTGCAGCGTCGCGTCGTCGAAGGCATCGCGTTCTCCGGACTCAAGTAAGGACTTCTATGTCTGTCTCTGACCTCACCGTCGGCCTGATCGGTGCGGGCAACATCGCGCACGTTCACGTCGCGGCCTGGAAGGCGCTCGGCGCCCGGGTGCTGGTGCACTCGGCCGCGGGCGCCGAGGACCTCGCGGCGCAGTACGAACTGGAGGTCGCCGCGACGCTGGACGGTCTCCTCGAGGCGGTGGACTTCGTCGACATCGTCACGCCGTCGGCGACGCACAAGGAGATCGCGCTCGCCGCCATCAAGGCCGGCCGGGACGTGATCTGCGAGAAGCCGCTGACGCTGACCGCGAGCGACTCGCACGAACTGTCCGAGGCGGCGGCAGCGGCCGGAGTACGGATCTATCCGGCGCATGTGGTGCGGTACTTCCCGGCGTACGTCGCGGCGCACGCCGCGGTGGCCGACGGCCGGATCGGCAAGGTCGCCGTCGCCCGGTTCTTCCGGCAGGCGTCGTCGCCCGCCGGGGCGGGCTGGTACCGCGATGTCGCGCGCTCGGGCGGCGTCATCATGGACCTGATGGTGCACGACCTCGACCAGGCCCGGTGGATCTGCGGCGAGGTGATCAGCGTGTACGCCGTACAGAGTCCGCCGACGGTGGACGGGATCTCCCCGGTCAACGTGGCGGCGCACGTCACGCTGACGCACGAGGGTGGCGCGATCAGTCATCTCCGGGCGACCTGGGGAGCGTCCGGGACTCCTTTCAAGAGCGGGTTCTCGATCGCGGGGTCCGACGGAGTTCTCGAGTACACCTCTGACAGCGACACCGGGTATGCCGAGGAACTGCAGTCCGGGGCGACCGGCGCGGATCTGTTGATTCCGTCCTCGACGCTGGACGAAAGCCCTTACCTGACTCAGCTTCGCGAGCTGGCCGGTGCCTTGAAGGGTGACCTCGAGCCGCGGGTGGTCGCAGCGGATGGAACAGCGGCGGTCTACCTGGCCGAGGCCGCGCGCGAGTCGATGACGACCGGCCGCACGATCGACATGACCACTTTCGACCCCGCCGGAGATGCCCTGTGAAGGTTGCGATCGCTTCATTCGCACATACCCACGCTTCGTCGTATGCGCAACTGCTCGGCGCGATGCCGGACGTGGAGGTGCTGTCGTCCGACCCCGATGGAGCCGCTGCGCCCGACGCCGGTCCGCGCGGTTCCGCGTTCGCCGCAGCAGTTGGGGTGCCTTATGTCGACTCCTATGACGAACTGTTCGCCTGGGGCCCGGATGCCGTCGTAGTGACGAGCGAGAACGCGTTGCACCGCGGTCTGGTCGAACGCGCCGCTGCGGTCGGGGCACACGTGCTCTGTGAGAAGCCGCTCGCCACGGAGATCGCCGACGGAGAAGCCATGCTCGCTGCCTGCGAGGCGGCCGGGGTGATCCTGATGACGGCGTACCCGGTCCGGTTCGCGCCGTCGTACGGGCGGTTGCGGGCGTCGGTCGAAGCCGGGCGGCTCGGGGACGTGTTCGCGGTGATCGGAACGAACAACGGAAAGATCCCGTACGCCCAGCGGCAGTGGTTCACCGATGCGGAACTGGCCGGCGGGGGAGCGCTGGTCGACCACACCGTGCATTGCGCGGACCTGATCGACGGACTGAACGGTGGCGTGGAGGCGGCCCGCGTGCACGCCGTCGCCAACCACGTGCTGCACCAGGACAAGGGCGTCTCGGTCGAGACCGGCGGACTCGTCACGATCACCTACGAGAACGGGCTGCTGGCAACGATCGACTGCTCGTGGAGCGTGCCGGACAACGGGCCGACCTGGGGCGGCGTGACGCTGCAGGTCACCGGCACGAACGGGTCGGTGGAGATCGCACCGTTCCAGCCGCACGTCGGCGGCACCGACGCGTCGGGTGAGGTCTTCCTGGCGATCGGCGGGAACCTCGACGCGACGATGCTCGGCGAGTTCCTCACCGCCGTCCGCGTCTCCGGCCTGGCCACGCCCGGTCGGCCCCCCGCCTCGATCCCGCAACCCGACGGGGCGGTCGGCCTCCGGACCCTGAAGATCGTCGACGCCGCCCGTCGCTCGGTCGCCTCCGGCCAGCCCGTCGACCTCTGACCGCCCGCCTGGGGTGATCCAACCCACCCCAGGCGGCACCCACCTCCCCGTAGTACGACTCGAACTGGTCCGGTACCGTGCCGGGGATGTGACCGGTGGGTAGTACTAGGACTGAGGAGCGGAAGATGGGCGAGTTCGTCAACCTGACGGTGGAAGACGGCGTCGGTACGATTCGGTTGGACCGGCCCAAGATGAACGCGCTCAACGTCCAGGTCCAGGACGAGATCCGCGCCGCCGCCGAGCAGGCCACGGCCGACGACGCAGTACGGGCTGTGGTGCTGTACGGCGGCGAGCGGGTGTTCGCCGCGGGGGCCGACATCAAGGAGATGGCCGACATGTCGTACGCCGACATGGTCCGCCGCTCCGGCCCGCTGCAGGCCTCGCTGTCCGCGGTCGCCGCGATCCCGAAGCCGACGGTCGCCGCGATCACCGGCTACGCGCTCGGCGGCGGCTGCGAGCTCGCCCTGTGCGCCGACTACCGGATCGCCGCCGACGACGCGAAGCTCGGCCAGCCCGAGATCCTGCTCGGCATCATCCCGGGCGCCGGCGGCACCCAGCGGCTGTCCCGCCTGATCGGCGCGTCGAAGGCCAAGGACCTGATCTACACCGGCCGGTTCGTGGATGCCGCCGAGTCGCAGCAACTCGGATTGGTCGACAAGGTCGTACCCGCCGCCGAGGTGTACTCCGCGGCCGTCGCCTGGGCGTCCCAGTTCTCCCGCGGTGCCGCGCTGGCGCTGCGGGCCGCCAAGGAGGCGATCGACGCGGGCCTCGGCGTCGACCTGAACACCGGGCTGGAGATCGAGCGGCAGCAGTTCGCGGGCCTCTTCGCCACCGAGGACCGCTCCATCGGGATGAAGTCCTTCGTCGAGAACGGCCCCGGCAAGGCCGAGTTCAAGGGAATCTGAGCATGACCACTGCTGGACCCAAGCCCGCCGCCACCGCCGAAGAGGTGGAGGCCGCGTGGAACGACAACAAGCTCGCCCAGGTGCTCTACCACGACTGGGAAGCGTCGACCTATGACGAGAAGTGGTCGATCTCGTACGACGAACGCTGCGTCGAGTACGCCCGGGACCGGTTCAAGGCGGTGGCGGGCACCGACGGCTGGCCCTACGCCAAGTCCCTCGAAATCGGCGCCGGCACCGGCTTCTTCACGCTGAACCTCAAGCTGGCGGGCGTGCTCGCCGAGGCCCACGTGACCGACCTGTCGCCCGGCATGGTCGAGGCGGCCAAGCGCAACGCCGACACCCTCGGCTTCGCGATCGAGGGCAAGGTCGCGGACGCGGAGAAGCTGCCGTACGACGACGACTCCTTCGACCTGGTCATCGGCCACGCGGTGATCCACCACATCCCGGACGTCGAACTGGCCTTCCGTGAGATGCTGCGCGTGCTCAAGCCCGGCGGCCGCTTCGTGATCTGCGGCGAGCCCACCCGGTACGGCGATTTCGTGGCGCGGCGGCTCTCGCGGCTCACCTGGTGGGCGACCACGAACGTGACGAAGCTGCCGGCGTTGTCGCACTGGCGGCGTCCGCAGTCGGAGCTGGACGAGTCGTCCCGGGCCGCGGCGCTGGAGGCCGTGGTCGACCTGCACACGTTCGACCCGGACACGCTCGCGCGGATGGCCGAGCGGGCCGGTGCGAGCGACGTACGGACGGTGACGGAGGAGTTGCTGGCGGCGTGGGTCGGGTGGCCGATCCGGACGTTCGAGGCGGCGGTGCCGGAGGAGAAGCTCGGGTTCGGCTGGCGGATGTTCGCCTACAAGTCGTGGCTGCAGTTGTCGAAGGTCGACAAGGTTCTGTCCCAGGTCGTGCCCGACGAGCTCTACTACAACGTGTCGATCACCGGGGTGGCCAAGTAGGTCGTGTACATACTGGTTGGATGCGGTTGCTGACGGCGGCGAATCTGCGCTGGGTGGTGCGCCACCGGGCGTGGACGCCGTACTACCTGAAGCGGTACTGGCGGTTCGCCTGGTTCAAGCTGCGGCATCCGCACGTGATCACCGAGGGATTCGTCTTCCTCGGCAAGAAACTGGAGATCGTGGCACGGCCCGGGCACGGCCGGCTGATCCTGGGCAAATGGGTACATCTGGGCGACGAGACCCGGCTGCGCGCGCACGAGGGCACGCTGCGGATCGGCGACAAGGTGGTGTTCGCCCGCGACGTCACGGTGAACTGCTACCTGGACATCGAGATCGGCGCCTCGACGTTGATCGCGGACTGGACCTACATCTGCGACTTCGACCACAAGACCGAGGACCTCGGCCTGCCGATCAAGGACCAGGGTCTGGTGAAGTCCCCGGTCCGGATCGGCCCGGACTGCTGGCTGGCGACGAAGGTGACGGTCACCCGCGGCGCCGACATCGGCCGCGGCGTGGTCATCGGCGCCAACAGCGTTGCCCGAGGCAACATCCCCGAGTACTCCGTAGCGGTCGGCATCCCCGCCGTAGTGGTCCGCGACCGGGTAGCCCGCTACGAAGCCGAATCCGACCGCCGCGCCTACCTGGCCGAACTCGCCCGCACCAACGACCAGACCACCGCCCGCCTCCACGCCGGCCAAGCGCCTGAGGCTGAACCGCCTGGCGCCGCACCACCAACTCCGCCGGAGGCGACTGCGTCCGGCGCCGCACCACCAACTCCGCCGGAGGCGCCTGCGCCCGGCGCCGCACCGACCTCTCCCACCCCACCACCGCCTTCAGTTGCTGACCCCACCGCCCCCGGCGCGTCAGCGCCACCCGCGGCGGGTAACGACAGATCTACTGCTGGTGATAAAGCAGATGTGACTATGGGGTTCTCAAGTTACTCACCAGTCGGGCACTATGTCCCCGAAGTGGTCGAAGAGGAGACGCAGCGTGGCTGATCAGACCGGCGCGGCCCGGCCGGCGGCGGATTCGTCCGCGCCGGCGGACGCCGTACGGTCCGCCACGCCCGCGGAGCCCGACATCCGGTCGATCCTGGACCAGGCCGCGACCGACGGCTCGATCACGCACGCGCCGCACCGGACGGTCGATCCGGTGCCGGTCGTGCTTGCTGACACACCAGGTGCCACTGGTGACGCCGCGCCGGATGTGACGGACGGTGCGGAGATCGCTACGTTGGAGGTAGTGGACGGCGCGCCGTCGGCATCGATCTGGAGGGTACGGCGCAGACTGTCGCCGCGACCGGTCCCGGTCAACCGACGCAGGAGACCGCCGGTGCCGGCACCGGCGACGGACGAGGAACCGACCCCGGCTGAGGAGATGGACGACGTGGGTACCTACGACGACAAGGCGGCCGAGTCCGCCGCGGCCGAGAAGGCGGTGACACCGTCGGACGCGAAGGCTGAGGAGACTCCCGCGACCGACTCGGGTGCCGCTGGTCGTGGTGCGACCGCGACCGTGACGAAATCCGCGAGGCCGAAGACCGCGGCGGAGATCGTCGCCGAGCAGCGGGCCCGGGAGAAGGCCGCGGCCGAGGCGCCGAAGGACGACACCACGGCGACCAAGCCGGTCCACCGGCAGCCGTCGGTGGCCGGTACAGGTGCCACCGGTACTGGTGCCACTGGCAACAAACCTGCGGTGACCGCGAAGCCCGTCGCCACGAAGACCGTGGTGAAGAAGGAAGCCTCGTCCACCAAGGGCAAGGCCGCGTTGTCGGCGGTCGGCTCGGGCGTCAACCGGTTCCGGAACCTGCTGGCCTCGCTGATCTGGCTGATCGCCGTCGTGGCCGCCGCGGTGCTCGCGCTCGGCGCGCTGTTCACCGCGCTCGACCAGGCGAACCAGAGCAACGAGATCGTCCGCTGGGTGCTGGCTCGTGGGCACGACCTGGTCGGCCCGTTCAAGGACCTGTTCCGGCTGGAGACCGCGAAGAACACCCTGCTGGTCAACTGGGGGATCGCGGCCCTGGTCTACCTGATCGCCGGCAAGATCGCGGAACGCTTCATACGCCCCTGACCGCCGGGGTTCTGCGTACTGGGTGGTCCGCGTACTAGCTGGTCCGCGGCCGGGCGACGACGATCAGGTCGAGGCTGTCGTCGAGATCGCCCGGCCTGATCTCGAAGTCCTGGTGGTCGGTGCGGGTGACGATATCGACGATGTCCTGCGGCCACTTGGCGTGATCTGCGGCTAGTTGCGCGCCCACGCAGGAACCGTGCTGGGTCTCCCAGGCGCGCAAGCTTTCGCCGTGCCAGAGTCCGTACGTCCCAATCACGTCGAGCTCGGGTTCGACCAGTCCGATGAACTCCGCCTCGGTGAGTTCTCTGGTGTGGTACCAGTTGCCGCTCGGGAACGTGAGCCGGTTGGGCGTGGAGAGCACCAGCACGCCGCCCGGCGCGAGGACGCGAGCGCACTCGGCGATGAAGCGGGGCTGCTCCCACAGGTGCTCGATCGTCTGCAGTGACACGGCCAGGTCGAACGAGTCGTCGGCGAACCCGGTCTGGACGAGATTGCCCTGGATCAGATTGATCTGTGGATAAGCCTTCGCCAGGTGCCGAAGCGTCGTACCTTCATAGTCGAGCCCGACAACCCGGGTCGCACCCGCTCGGTGGAGCAGGTCGGCGCCGTAGCCCTCGCCGCAGCCGGCGTCGAGGACTCTGCCGGGCTCTGCGGTGAGCCAGTTCGCCGTGATCCAGCGATAGGCGGCCTCGTGGCGCGCGAACCAGTAGTTCTCGTGCCAGATCCCGGGCGCTGTTCTCTCGCCGGTGAGCGGTAACGTCTCGGTCACCTGGTCAGACTAGTGCCCGGTGATCGCACGCCGTTGTGGCCGCCGGACTGTGATGGGACTCGCACGCGTCATATGTTTCTCGCGAGTAACATCCGTGGCAGGCTGGGGAGAGACCGTTAACCAGAAGGGGTCCCACACGCTATGAAGATCGTCGTCTGCGCGAAGTTCGTGCCGGATGCCACCGCGGACCGCCGCTTCCGCTCCGAGGACAACACGGTGGATCGCGCCGGGGTCGACGGGCTGCTGTCCGAACTGGACGAGTATGCCGTCGAGACCGCCCTCACCGTGAAGGAGGCCGGGGATGCCGAGGTGACCATCCTCACGGTCGGCCCGGAGCAGGCCGCCGACGCCATCAAGAAGGGCCTGCAGATGGGCGCCGACGCTGGCGTCCACGTCAACGACGAAGGCATCCACGGTTCCGATGCCCTGGCGACCTCGCTGATCCTGGCCAAGGCGCTGGGCAAGCTGGAGGCCGACCTGGTCGTGTTCGGGATGTCGTCGACCGACGGCAGCATGGGGGTCGTGCCGGCGATGGTGTCGGAGCGGCTCGGGCTGCCGGGGGTCACGCTGGGTTCGTCGGTGACCGTCGACGGCGACACGGTGACGATCCGCCGGGACGGTGACACCGCCAGCGACACGATCGAGGGCACGCTGCCGCTGGTGCTGAGCGTCTCCGACCAGTCCGGTGAGCCGCGGTACCCGTCGTTCAAGGGCATCATGGCGGCGAAGAAGAAGCCGGTCGAGACCTGGTCGCTGGCCGACCTGGAGATCTCGCCCGACCAGGTCGGCGCGGCCGCCGCCTGGACCGAGGTCGTCGAGGTGACCGCCCGGCCGCCGCGTTCGGCCGGCACGATCGTCACCGACGAGGACGGTAGCGGCGCTACCCAACTCGTCGAGTTCCTGTCCACCAACAAGTTCCTCTGAGGGGCGATCCAGAACATGGCGAACGTTCTCGTTCTCGTTGACCACACCGGTGGCAAGGTCCGTAAGACGACCGCGGAACTCCTGACCATCGCCCGCCGCCTCGGCGAGCCCGTCGCCGTCTACATCGGCGACGGTGTGCAGGACGCGCTGCCCGCGCTGGGGCAGTACGGCGCCACCAAGGTGATCGCGCTGACCGACCCCGAGCTGTCGCAGTACCTGGTGGCGCCCAAGGCCGAGGCGCTGCAGCAGGTCGCGGCGAAGGTCGAGCCGTCGGCGATCCTGATCTCCTCGAGCGCCGAGGGCAAGGAGATCGCGGCCCGGCTGGCCGTCAAGCTCGAGTCCGGCCTGATCACCGATGCCGTCGACGTCCAGGAGGGCCCGGTCACCACCCAGTCGGTGTTCGCCGGCAACTACACGGTCAAGGCGAAGATCACCCACGGCACGCCGGTCATCACGGTCAAGCCGAACGCGGCCACCCCGGAGGCGGCCGAGACCTCGCCGGAGGTGGAGGAGTTCGACGTCTCGATCTCCGACGCCGCGAAGACCGCGCGCATCACCGACTCCAAGCCGCGGGAGGCCACCGGCCGTCCCGAGCTGACCGAGGCCGCGATCATCGTGTCCGGCGGCCGCGGTACCGGTGGTGACTTCGGTCCGGTCGAGGCCTTCGCCGACTCACTCGGTGCGGCCGTCGGCGCCTCCCGCGCCGCCGTCGACTCCGGCTGGTATCCGCACGCCTACCAGGTCGGCCAGACCGGCAAGACCGTCTCGCCCCAGCTGTACGTCGCCGCCGGTATCTCCGGCGCGATCCAGCACCGGGCCGGCATGCAGACCTCGAAGACCATCGTCGCCATCAACAAGGACGAGGAAGCCCCCATCTTCGAACTGGTCGACTTCGGTGTGGTGGGCGACCTCCACAAGGTGCTCCCCGCCGCCACCGAAGACGTCACCAAGCGCAAGTCCTGACCGAACCCGCCACCCCGGCCCGGCTCGCCTCCCCCCGCGAGCCGGGCCGCCCGGTGTTCGGCGGGTTCGCCAGCCCGGCTCGCCACCCCCCCGAGTCGGGCCGCCTGGTGTTCGGCGGGTTCGCCGGGCCGGCTCGCCTCCCCCCGCGAGTCGGGCCGCCGGGTTCGCCGGGTCGGCGGGCAGCCCGAGGCAGGAGTCGCCGTCGAGGCTCGGAATGGTCGTCGACCTGCCGATCTACAACTGGCTGGTCTTCGAGGTGCGACTTAGCCCGCCATCACGCCGGCGGAACGGCTAAGGCGTGTGGCGCGGGGGAGGTGGGGCTACTACTCGGAGTTGGAGCATGGCGGCGAAGCGGGCTTCGGGGTCGTCCAGGTCCAGGCCGCCGACCTCGGCCAGGCGGCGGAGTCGGTAGCGAAAGGTGTTGGGGTGGACGTAGACGGCTGCTGCGGCGGCGATCACGTCGCCGAAGGCGTCCAGCCAGGCTCGGAGGGTCTCGACGAGGCTGGTGTTGTGCTGCTGGTCGTAGGCGAACAGGCGGCCGATCGGGCCCGTCGGCTGATCACCCCGGGCCTCGACCAGATCCCGGAGTTCCAGTAGCAAGGTTTCCACGTGGACATCGGCCAGCCGGGCGACTCGTTGCGAGCCGCGGCCGGTTCGCAGTACACGGAGGGCTCGGTCGGCGCCGGCGCGGGCGTGCGGGAGCCGCGCGGCCTCCCGTACTACGGGTCCGACGCCGATCGTGGCGGTGACTCGGTCGCCGATCCGGTCGAGGAAATCCCTGCCGATCCGTACCGCGCGTTCCTCGCCGTCCGCGCGATCGGGACGCACCGGAACCAGCCCGTACGCGACATCTCCGACCAGCGCGGCGGCTGATCTCGGATGCACGGCGCCGAGGTGCATCGCGAAGGCGTCGGCCAGTCGCTGGCGTTCGGTGGCCAGGCCCGCCTCGCTGAGCAGGGATTCGTCCGCGGCGGAGACCGGGACCGCCAGCGCCATCACGACGACGGGCTGGCCGCCGAGTCCGAGACGGTCCAGGGCTTCCCGGGCGCCCGCGCCGCCTTCGAGCGCGGTACTGACGAGGTCGGCGCGGAGACGGCGTTCGACGTCGGCGCCGGCGCGGATCCGCAGCATGTGGAGGGCGACGAGTTTCGCTGCGTCGCGCAAAGCCTGGGAGCGTTCTTCGGTCAGCGGGTCGTGCACGGCGGCCCAGATGGAACCGAGAATCTCGTCCCCGGCCCGGACGGCGACGGCCACGCGGGGAATGGTGAAGTCGGCCTCGGTGGTGGGCAGCGGCGGCACGTAGACGACCTGATCGGTGCGGTAGAGCTCGCGGAAGACGCCGTGCTCGTTGAGGAGACGCGAATAGCGTTGCGGGACCTGGCGGCCGAGGATCGTCTCGACCCGGGCGGTGTCGGCCTCGTCCTGCCGGCCGGAGAACGCCAGCACGCGGGAACTGCGGTCCTCGATGGTGACGGGTGCGTCGAGCAGAGCGGCGGCCGCGTTGGCGAGGGCGAAGAGGTCCCCCGAGGGCATCCCGCCGAGGGTCTCCGGCTCGGCCACGCCGACGTCGCCCTCGGCCAGCAACGACCGAAGCAGTACTGCGAGCTGGTCCCACGAGGCGCCGCGGGTCAGGGCGAGCAGGGCGACGCCGGACTCGGCGACCGCGCTGGTGATCATGTCGTGCGCCGGAATCGGAGCGCGCACGACGAGCCCGGCTGCTTGCTGGCGGCCGAGGTCACGCAGTACGCAGGCGATGACGGATGGTTCCTGGAGCCCGACGCCGAGCACCAACGCATGCCGGGGGAGCAGCGGTTCGTCGTGCGGATCGTGCGTGACGATGCCGCCGATCTCCATCGGGCGGTCGGGGTCACCGTGCACGAGTTCGAGCAGGGTGGCGCCGAGGTCGTCGAGCACGCGACCGAGGCTGGCGCGAGGTCGGTTGGTCACGGAAAGCAGCACCTTTCCGAAGCTAGGAGCCGGATGACCAGCCTAGTTCGTCCAGCCGGACAGAATCAGTAGTCCAGTTGGTCCATTCCGACAAGTGCCTCTCTAGAGAGCCAGCCATTCCGTGCCGGTAGTGACGGCGTCGAGTTCGTCCGGCAGCGGGTCGACACCGATGCCAGGAGCGGAAGGCACGGCGAGATGCCCGACGTCCAGGGTGAAGGGAGCAGTGATGTCGGTCTGGTAGTAGCGGCTGGACGCGGACGTGTCGCCGGGAAGCGTGAAGCCAGGAAGAGCCGCCAGAGCGACGTTGGCGGCCCGGCCCAGACCGGTTTCCAGCATGCCGCCGCACCAGACCGGGATGCCGTGGGCAACGCACACGTCATGGATCCGGCGAGCTTCCAGGTAGCCGCCTACTCGCCCGGGTTTGACGTTCACGATGGAGCAGGCGCCCAAGCTGATGGCCGCGGCGGCGGAGCGGGCCGACGTGATCGATTCGTCCAGACAGACCGGAGTTTTGATCAGCCGAGCCAGTTCCGCGTGCCCGAGCACGTCTTCCTCGTCCAGGGGTTGTTCGATCAGGAGAAGGTCGAACGGATCCAGCCGAGCCAGATGCCGGGCGTCCGCGACGGTGTAGGCGGTGTTGGCGTCGACCTGCAGCAGTACGTCGCCGAAGCGTTCGCGGACGGCGGCGACCGGTTCCACGTCCCAGCCGGGCTGGATCTTCAGCTTGATCCGCAGGTAGCCCTCGTCGAGGTAGCCGCCGACGGCGTCGAGCAATTCGCCGATCGAGTCCATGATGCCGACCGAGACACCACACGGCACCCGGTCGTGCACAGCCCCGAGCTCACGCGCCAGCGGCCGGCCTTCCGCCCGCAGTTCCGCATCCAGTACCGCGGTCTCCAGCGCCGCCTTCGCCATCCGGTGGCCGTGGAACTTCGCCAGCGCCGGCGCCACCGCCGCGGCGTCCAGCCGCTCGACGGCCGCCAACGCCGGCACGAAGAAGCGCCGCAGTACGTCGGCCGCCGCGTCGACGTACTCCGACGAGTACAGCGGCGCCGCCATCGCGACGCACTCGCCCCAGCCCTCCGCCTCGGTGCTGACGGCCCGGACCAGCAGCGCCTCCCGCGTCGTCTCGGTCCCGAACGAGGTCCGGAACGGCGACACCAAAGGCAGCGAGATCCGCCGCAGTTCGACTCCGGTCAGCTTCATCAGGCCAATCCCTTCCCAGCCACATCGAGCACGTACCAGCCATTACGGTCGAAACCCGTCACCCGCGCACCATCCGCGAGCAGCCCGCCGAGCACGTCCCGCAGCGCGGCCCGCCAGGCCTTGGCTCCGGCGGGATCGGTCCGCCGCAACCCCTCCACATCAGCCGGTACTGCGACCAGCACCGTCCGCCCGCTCGCATCCCCGATCAAAGGCAGGCCGTCATCCCCAGCATTCAAAGCGACGGTCGCTCCGTCCAGCAGCCCCGCATCAACCCCACTCGGCTGACGAGCGGCGGCGGCAGCCACGGCCGGGTCGTCCAACTGCCATCGCACCAGCAGCCGATCCGTGTCGTCGCCGGCGTTGATCCCGTCCCGCATGTCGCCGTAGAAGTTCGTCAGGTACTCCGTCGGCCGGGCCGCGAGCTTCACGACGTTGAAGTAGGCGTTTCGCCGGATCAGCGGATCGAAGGTCCACGAGATCGCGGCCACCCCGCGCTGCAACGCCCAGGCCCGCTGATGCAGCTTCAGCGCGAACCCGACGTTCCGGCCGCGCGCCGCCCCCGAGACACCGGCGACGTGACTGTGCATCGCCACCTCGGCAGGCGCGGCGAAGAACCCGACACAGGCCCCGATCAGCTCGTCCCCGTCGTACGCGCCGGACACGTAGTTGCCGGCTTTCGTCAACGCCCGCAGGAGTTCCGTCGTCACCGGCGGGTTCTTCGGGTCGGGCCGCCAGATCGAGTCGTAGAGCCGATACACGCCGTCCAACTCGCTCAGCTCGGTCAACTCCCGAACCCGTACTCCGGCCGCCGCGGCCGCCCCATCAGCCAACTCTGCGGCCACCGCGGTAGAGCTGAAGTCGACCGTGAGGTGCTCCGGCGCGCTCATGATCTGTCCATCAAAGCAGCACCGGCAGGCACGGACGCGGCCAAGAGATCAATCATCAGCGCTGCCAGCAGAGCAGTGCGCGGCGCCAGTTCAGCCACGAGAACGTGCTCGTGGTCGGCATGCGCACCACCACCGACTGCGCCCAGGCCATCCAGCGTCGGCGTACCGATCCCCGCCGTGAAGTTGCCGTCGGAGGCGCCACCCACGGAGGTTCCGCTGAGCGGCGAGATCCCGAGCTCAGCAGCAATTTCACCAGCCCGTAGGTACAGATCCTCGGAAGCCTTCCGTTCCAGCGGAGGCCGATTCGGTCCACCGAGCACCTCCAGAGACGCGCCGTCGAGAACAGGCGTCAACGCCTGCATCGCGGCGTCCACGCGATCCTGCTCGACAAGATCGCGAACCCGGGCATCGACGAAGAAGCTCCCCGCCGCAGGCACGGTGTTCCGCGTCGTACCGGAGTTCAGCAGGGTAGGCGTGACGCTGGTGCCGAGGTCCGCGTCACCCAGCCGGCTGATCGCGAGGATCTGGTGGGCCGCCTCGATGCTTGCGTTCACCCCGCGCTCGGGTTCCAGCCCGGCATGCGCGGCTCGCCCGTGGATCCGGACCTCGTAGTTGGACACGCCCTTCCGCTCCAGCTTCAACGCACCGCCGTCGGCCGATGCCTCCAGCACCAAGGCGGCCGCGCAACCACGGGCCTCGGCCTCGATGAGTTCGCGCGACGACGGCGATCCCAACTCCTCGTCACCCGTGACCAGCAAGGTGACGCCCGCAGTCGAAGGCAACGCGGCGACAGCGTGGAAGGCCATCACCAGACCGGCCTTCATGTCGAAGCACCCAGGCCCACGCAGTACGCCGTCGACCGCACTGAACGGATGCGTCGCCAGCGAGCCGATCGGCCAGACTGTGTCGTGGTGCCCGAGCACCAGCACCCGCGTCGGCCCGTCGCCGAGCCGCCAGCGCAGGTGGGTCCGCCCATCGATGACCACGTACTCCGGCGCGACGCCGAGCAGTTCCGTCCCGACGCGAGCGACGACCTCGGCGCTGCGAGCCACGGCGGCGAGACTCGCCGAGGGGGACTCGCAGGTCACCAACGTCTCCAGGTCCGCGAGCATCGCGGGCAGCGCCGCCCGCATTCGCTCGACCAGTTCAGGGTCGCTCATCAGCCCACCTTCGGCGTTGCCCGGACCCCGAAATGCAGGTACTTCTCACCGGTCGGCAACGAGTAGAACGTCATCGGCGTCCAGGTCAGCGATCCCGGCTGCCGTACGACGAACAGGTCGCCGCTGTCGTCCGCCGGCAGCATGTCGAACTCCTGCGTCGGCTCCGGTATCAACTCGGCCAACGGCCCGGTCAACGTCGCCCGCAGTACTGCGTGGCCGTCGCGGACCAGGATCTCCTGGAGGCTGCTGGCTCGCTCGTACCGGCCGACGTGCCGCTGCAGGTCCACCTCGGGCGGCTCGGACGCGGGAGCCAGCGGGAGAGGCATGTCGAGCCCGGCCAGCTCACCGAAGATCTCCCGGTACAGGTCCTCGTACAGGTCGTGGGTGTTGCCGCCGTTGGTCAGCAGGGTGACTGCCAGCCCTTGCTCGGGGAGTACGCGCAGGAAGGCGGCCTGGCCGATCGTGTTGCCGTCGTGGCCGATCAGGCGATGCTCACCCCAGCCGAAGCGGATCCAGCCCAGACCCCACGAGTCACCGAGCGAGTGCTTGTCCGGCAGGTCCGCGTGCTTGTCGGCCATCGCGGCGACCGTTGCCTCGCTGAGCAAGCGGGTGCCGTCCGGCGCAACACCACCAGTCAGGTGAAGGCGGGCGAAGCCCAGTGCATCGGCGACGGTCGACGTGATCAGCCCGGCCGGACCCAGCGACCGGGGGAGACCCCAGACGGGAGCACGGGCCGGCTCGTCCTCGCCCTCGGCGATGTGGCCCACTGCGGCACGATGCAGGAGTGCCTCCTCCGGCAGCGTGACCGTGTGCTCCAGCCCGAGCGGTCCGATCATCCGCTCGCGCAGTGCCTGGTCCCAGGTCTTGCCGGTGAGCTTCTCGATCACCCGGCCGGCCAGGGAGAAGCCGGAGTTGCAGTAGGACCAGGTGGCGCCGAGCGGGTGGTTCTGTCCGACCTCGGCGAGCAGGTCGACGTACTTCTCCAAGCAGTCGTCGCCGCGGCCGGTGTCGGTGAAGACGTCGCCGTCGATCCCGCTGGTGTGGGTGAGTAGTTGGCGCATCGTCACCTGCTTGGCGACGTCGGGATCCTTCAGTTGCAGTTCGGGCAGCACCTGGCTGATCGGCGCGTCCAGGTCGAGCAGGCCCTCGTCGACCAGTTGGAGGGCGAGCGTCGCAGTCCAGACCTTCGACATGGAGCCGATCTGGAACAGGGAGTCCGTGGTCGTCGCTACACCGGTCTCCTTGTTGAGTACTCCGGTCGCCGCCTCGACCAGTTCGTCGTCGGCGCCCGACCGCAATCGCAGGATCCCCAGAGTGGCTCCCGGAACCCGGTGCTTGGCGGCGAGGGTGGTGAGCCTGCGCTGCCAGTGCGCCGCGTCGATCCGGGCACGGCGTGGTCCGGCGGCGTCACCGGCGTACTGCTCGACCCAGTCCAGGATGCGGTGGTTGAAGTCGAGTCGGTGGGACGGCCGGCCTTCGACGATGAACAAGTGACTGGCGTCCGGGTAGAGGACCAGTTGCGTCGGCACACCCTGCTCACGCAAGGCGGTGTGCCACTGCTGGGCCTGACCGATCGGGCAGCGAACGTCAGCGTCGCCGTGCACTACCAGCGTCGGTGTCTTCATCTGGTCGACCTGGCTCAGCGGTGACATCGGGGTGAAGTCGCCGGGGCCGTTGAGCTCGTACACGCTGAGGAAGTGCCCGCTGTCCGACGTGCCCGCCATGCTGATCAGGTCGCTGACGACTCCACCGGTGACGGCTGCCGCGAACCTGTCGTCCCGGCTGGTCAGGTAGCAGGTCATGAAGCCGCCGTAGCTGTACCCGGCGACGGCCAGCCGCTTCGGGTCTGCGATGCCTTCGGCAACCAGTTCGTCCAGCGGCTCGAGGAAGTCCTTCGCATCTGCCGTACCCCAGGCGCCGAGGGCCGCGTTGTAGAACTCCTCGCCGTAGCCGTCACTGCCGCGCGGGTTCAGCAGCAGCACGCTCCAGCCGCGGGACGCGAGTTCCTGGTGGTAGAGGTGGACCTCGTCGGCCACGGCGTTCCAGGCGTTGTGCGGGCCGCCGTGGATGTCCAGCAGCAACGGCTGGGGCTGGGTGGCCTCCGGGTCGCGGATGAGCCAGCCGGACACCACAGTGCCGTCGGAGATCGTGAAGTCCCGCTCCTCCCGGGCGAAGTGCTCGACGTCGGCCAGCGTCTCGCCGTACGTCGTCCGCGGGGTCGCGGTGCCGCTCTCCAGGTCGACCGTGACGATCTCGCCGTATGACGTCTGGGTGGTCAGCACGACGGCCGCGACACCGGAGGCGACAGACAAGCCCGAGACGTTCTGACCCGGCTCGCCGAGCACTCGTCGGGGCGTGCCGCCGGCCACCGGTACGGAGTACAGGTGTGAGCAGCCGCGGTCGCGGACACAGAACAGGACCGTCCGGCCGTCCTCGATCAGCACTGGCAGCGCACCCGGGTAGGCCGGTCCACCGGGCATCACGTTGCGATCGAGGGGAGCCGCCAGGTTGATGATCTCGCCGCTGCCGAGCGAGAGCCGCAGCAGCCCTGCGTGTCCGACCGGGCCGTCGGGGTTGCCGACGATGAGCAGGCTCTCGCCGTCCGAGGTCCAGAGGATCGGCCCCGCCAGGCCATCCGCGAGCCCGACCACCTCGGGCTGAGCCTTCGCGTCGGTCGCATCCAGCACGTACGCCGGTGCGGTGGGCCTCAGGTCGCCATCAGCGGAAGGGGCGGCTCCGAAGGCGACCTTGGTCCCGTCCGACGACCAGGACGGGTCACCTGCGTGCCAGTCGCCCTCAGTGGCCTGACGGCACTTCTTGGTCGCGACATCCAGCAAATGCACGTGCTTGCGGATCGTACGGAGTAGGCCTGCGCCATCGGCCTGGTAGTCCAGCCGCTCTGTGACGACAGGCGTGCTCGCCCGACGGCTGCGGGCCTCATCGTCCTCGCCTTCGGCGGCAGCGATGTCAACCGGTGCACTGAAGGCGATCCGCGTGCCGTCCGGGCTCCACTGCGGCGCTCCAGCCCCGAGCGGCAGAGTCGTGAGCTGCTCGGGCTCACCACCTGCGGCTGGCAACAACCAGAGCTGGGCTGGGCCGTCCTTGGCGCGGAGGAAGGCCAGTTGGGTTCCGTCCGGAGACCAGACCGGTGACACGTCGGCCTCGGCGCGCGTGAGCTGCTGAGGCTCTCCACCGGACGCGGACACCCGCCACAGGTTCCGTACGGAGCGGTCGGCGTCGAGGTCGCTGATCCGCAGTACGTAGGCGATCTGGCTGCCGTCCGGCGAGAGCGCGGGCTGCTCCGGTACTGCGAGCTCGGTCAGATCGTCGATGCGCAAGCGTCGGGTCACGGTGAAGTCCTCCTTGGTTGCGGAACCAGCGGGTGGTGGATCACTGGCTGAGGTCGACCGTCTGGAGTGCACCGGCCGCGTGGTGGCAGGCAGTGCGGTGACGGCGACGGCTCGCCTCGGTGGTGGGGTCGATGGTCAGGCAGTCCTCGCGGCCGGGAAGTACCAGCGGGCCGATCGGACAGCGGGGGTGGAACCGGCAGCCGGCCGGCGGGTGGTGCGGGTCGGCGGGCTCGGCGTCGGCGACCGCCTGCAGAGCCGGATCCGGCTCGGACAGGGAGGTGGTCCCGCGCTGGGGAGCCGCTGCGAGAAGTTCCTTGGTGTACGGGTGTTGCGGGTCGGTCAGGACGTCCCGGGCCGGCCCGACCTCGACGATGCGACCCAGGTACATGACCGCGATGAAGTCGCTCACGTACCGGACGACGGCGAGGTTGTGCGAGATGAACAACATCGACAGGTGCAACTCGCGCTGCAGTTCGCGGACGAGGTTCAGTACGGTGCCCTGGATCGACACGTCGAGCGCCGAGGTGATCTCGTCGGCGATGATGACGTCCGGCTGACCGGCCAGTGCCCGGGCGATCGCGACCCGCTGCCGCTGGCCGCCCGACAACGCGCCGGGATAGGCCGCCGCGCGGTCGGCATCGAGGCCGACCAGTCCGAGCAGCCGTGCGACCTCCTGCCGGCGATGCTTGGCACCACCGGCGGACCGCGGTACGGCCTCGGCGATCGAGTCGCCGACGGTCATCCGTGGATCGAGGGACGAGTACGGATCCTGGAACACCATCTGCAGCGGCCGGCGCTGCCCGGCGCTATGCCGCAGCGGTACGCCGTCCAGCAGGATCTGCCCGGAGGCCTGCTCGGTCAGGCCGACCGCAGCCCGAGCCAGGGTCGACTTGCCGGACCCGGATTCACCCACCAGACCGACGACCTGGCCCGACGGAACGGTCAACTCGACGTCGTCGACGGCGGTCAGGACGTTGCGGCCCGTGCCGAAGCGGACGGTCACCTGGTCGAAGCGCAGTTCGCTCATCGTTGTCCCGTCCGGATCGACTCGATGCCCAAGTGCCGTCTGCCCGCAGCCTGCCAAGCCGAGTCTCCCTGAGGGTTCCAACAGGCCACCTGATGAGCCGGACCATGGCCGACCAGGTCGGGATCGCTTTCCCGGCACCGATCCTGCGCGAACTCGCACCGCGCGGCGAAGGCACACCCGGCCGGCAAGTGGGCCGGGTCCACTGGCCGACCCGGAATCACCGCCAGCGGTTCGTCCAGGTCCGTGTCCAGATCCGGTACTGCGGCCAGCAGCGCCCGCGTGTACGGATGGCTGGCCCCGGTGGCGAGGTCAGCCGCCGGAAGAACCTCGACGATGCGTCCGGCGTACATCACCATCACCCGGTCGCACACCTGCGCGACAACGGTGATGTCGTGACTGATCAGCAGTACTGCGACGTCGTCGGTCCGCCGGATCGTCTCGAGCAGGCGCAACACCTGCCGCTGCACGGTGACGTCGAGGGCCGTGGTCGGCTCGTCCGCGACGATCAGCGCGGGCGCGCCCATCAGGCCCATCCCGATCATCGCCCGCTGCCGCATCCCGCCGGAGAACTCGTGCGGGTACTGCCCCGCCCGCCGCTCGGCCGCCGGGACGCGGACCGCGCGGAGCCGGTCGATAGCCCGGGCCATCGCCTGACGCCGACTCAGCCCTTGGTGCTCCCGGGCTCCTTCGGCGAGTTGCACCCCGATCCTCTTCGTCGGGTTGAACGAGGTCATCGGGTCCTGGAACACCATCGCGAACGACGTGCCCAGCGACCGTCGCCGCGCGTCCGCAGTACTGCGAACCGCCGGTCGCCCGAGCAGCGGAGCACCGAGGAAGGACAGCGAGGTGGCCTCCACCTGGCCGGGCGGCTCGATCAACTGGGCGACGGCGAGCGCGGTGAGGCTCTTGCCGGAACCGGACTCGCCGACCACGCCGACGATCTCGCCCTTGCTGATGGTGAAGCTGATCCCGCGGACCGGCGTGATCGGCCCGGGGAAGGTGACCCGCAGGTCCCTCACGACCAGGACTTCCTCGGCGTTTCAGGCGCCGCGGGGACGGTTTCCGCCGTCCGGCCGCGGTAGCGCGGTCCGATGACGGCCGTGACTCCGAAGCCCTTCGCCACCGCCTCGCCGAACAGATTGAACGCCAGCCCGGCGATGACCACGGCCACGCCCGGCGCGAGCGCCGCGGCCGGATGCACGTAGATGCCGTTGAGGCTCTCGCCCATCAACCGCCCCCAGTCGTACGCCGGTGGCTGCACGCCGAGGCCGAGGAAGGACAACCCGGAGAAGGCGAGCAGGGCGCCACCCGCGCCGATCGTCGCGTTCACCACCAGCGGTTCGGCGACGTTCGGGAGGACGTGCCGCAGCAGGATCCGGAAGCGGCCCACTCCGGCGATCCGGGCGGCCGCGACGAAGTCCCGTTCCGCTACTCCGGCCGCCAGCGTCTGGGTCAGTCGCGCGAAGGACGGCGCTCCGGCGAAGCCGATGGCCAGCACCGCGCCCTTCGCGCCGACTCCGAAGACCACTGCGAAGAAGAGGGCGAGCAGCAGGCCAGGGAACGCCACGGCGACGTTCACGACGGCAGTGACGAGTCGCCCGGCCCGTCGGCCCAGAAGCAGTGGCGCTGTGCCGAGAGCAAGCCCCGTCAGTACTGCGATCGCGGTCGCCATGAGGGCCAGCAGGATCGAAGTACGCGAGGCTACGAGGACCCGGTAGAAGATGTCGCGGCCGAGGTTGTCCGTGCCCAGCCAGTGGCTCGCGGAGGAACCTTCCAGCAGGTGCTCGGTGTCGATCGCGCTCGCCTGGTCGGACCAGAGGATGGGAGCCAGCAGAGCCAGGAGGAGTACGCCGAGCAGGAGTATCCCCGCGCCGGCGCCGACCGGCGTACGCAGTACTGCGAGCCAGCGGGCCCTTGTCGCCTTGGTCCGCATCAGCTCTCCCGGATGGTCGAACGGGGATCCAGCAGGGCCAGGGTGATGTCGACGACCAGGTTCACCAGGAGGACGCCGACGCCGTACACGAGTACTACGCCCTGCACTAGTGGATAGTCCTTGGCCAGGATGGAGGAGACGATCGTGCTGCCGAGTCCAGGCCAGCCGAAGACGTTCTCGACCAGCACGGTGCCTGCGACCATTCCACCGAGCAGTAGACCGCCCAGGGTGATGGTGGCCGTTACTGCGTTGGGTAGTGCGTGCCTCAGGTAGATGGCGGGAGCCGGTAGTCGCTTGGCTCGAGCTGTCCGCAGGTAGTCCGTCTGCAGTACTGCGAGCAGTTCCACCCTGCAGATCCGGGCAAGGATCGCGGCGGGTCCGATCGCCAGGGAGATGACCGGCAGCACGTACGACGCGGCGTTGCTCCGGCCGGCGACCGGGAGCCAGCCGAGCTTCATCGAGAAGACGTAGACCAGGCCGACCGCGAGCAGGAACTCGGGGATCGCGGCCAGGATCACGGTGGTCGAGGTGAAGCCCAACTCTGTCCTCGGCCTGCGACCTGCCCGGGTGAGGACCCCCAGCACGAGGCCGACCGGTAGTGCGATCAGCACGGCTACCAGGAAGGCGCCGACTGCCAGTTGGACCGTGGCCGGGAGGCGGTCACGGATCACGTCGGAGACGGGGAGGCCGGTGGTGATCGACGTACCGAGGTTGCCGGTGAACAGGTGCTGCAGGAATTGCAGGTACTGCAGCCAGAGCGGGTCGTCGAGGCCTAGGGACTCGCGGCGTGCGTCGATCAGGCTCTTGGTGGCAGATGGTCCGAGGGCTGAGCGGACCGGGTCGCCGGGGATCAGGTGGATCATCAGGAAGGCAGCGGTGACCAGAGCCAGCACCGACACAACCAGCCGCCCAAGCCGCCTGACGGCGAACCGCACCCAGGGGTGGGTGGTCATGGCGGCCAAGGCGCCTGGGGCCCGCCACCCGCCGGTGCTGCCGGGTCCAGGCGGCGTGGCGCCGGGCATCGTGGTGCCGTGGGTCGTGCCGTGGGTCGTGGTCATGGGTTCACCCGCTCCGCCGGCCGACGGGACGTGCTCGGGGTGCTCAACCGAGCATCCGGATCGATCCCGGGATGACGCTGCCCTGGCTCAGTTCGAAGGTCGCGCCCTTGCCGAAGATCGGCACGGTCGAGTTCACGAACGGAACCACGTTCACCTGCTCGAACAGCGCCCGCTCGGCCGCCGCCCAGTCCCCGCACCCGTCCGTCCCGGCGATGGACGAGGCCTTGGCCACAGCAGCGTCGTACCCGGGGTTCTTGATGCTGGAGAAGTTGCTGCCGTCGGGCGGCGTCGTACCGGACAGGAAGCTCACGAGTTGGCTGGGCAGCGACACCGTGAGCGGGATTAGCCCGGCATGCCAGGTGCCTTGCCCTGCGAGGACCACAGTGCTGATCTCCGCAGTGGACACCGCCTTCAGCGAGACCTCAACTCCGAGCTCGGTCCACGCCTTCTGCAGAAGCTCGGCGCCGGACTGCAGCGTCGGGCCGAGGCTCGTCGGGTAGTAGAAGACGAGCGAGAGCTTGGCCCCGCCCTTCTCCCGGATCCCACCCGCACCTGCCTTCCACCCGGCCGCGTCCAGTGCAGCCTTGGCAGCCTCCTGGTCGTGCCCAGGCAGGTTGCCGGTCACGGTGTCCTCGGAGCACGGACCCATGCCTGCGGCAACCAGGCTGGTAGTCGGAGTACCGGTTCCGCTGGTGATCACCTTGCCGAGCTGAGCCAGGTCGAGTCCTTGCGTCAGCGCCCGGCGTACTGCGGGGTCGGCGGTCGGCAGCGAGGCCTTCTGGTTGAACCACAGCTCACCCAGCGGAGTACTGGCACTGCGCTGGAAGAGCTTCTGTGCTTCCAGACGCTGCTTCTCAGGACCCGCGATGGGAACCACGTTGACCTGACCGGACAGCAGCAGGTTCGCCGAGGTGGTCTCGTTGGCGACGACCTTGAGCACCACCTTGTCCGGCAGGCCGGCCTGGTCAGCCTTGAAGTCGCCCGGACCCCAGGCGTACTCCTTGCGACGGTTCAGCGTGTAGTGGTCGCCCGGGACGGCCTCGGCCACGGTGAACATGCCAGTGCCGTCCGAGCCCTGCTTGAGCAGGTTGCGATCCTTCATCCCCTTGCCGCACACGATGTGCAGGCCGCCGACGTTGCGGACCAGGAACGCGTCCGGAGCGGCCGCTGTCACCGTGACGGTTCCGGCCGCGTCGTCGGCGGTCGCCTTGGCGCCCGGCGGGACGTAGACGCCCATCCTGGTGGACTTGTTGGCAGGATTGCCGACGAAGGTGATGTTCTCGGCCACCATGCTCGGGGTCAGCGGACTGCCGTCGGCACAGGTGATCCCCTTGCGCAGCGTGTACTTCGCGCTGGTGGTCGTGCCCTCCCACTTCTCCGCCAGGCCGGCCACCATCTTCCCGCTCGGGTCGAGGTTCACCAGGGCGTCGTACAGGAACCAGTTGACCTGGTGGGTGACCGACAGCGAGGTGAACTGTGGATCCAGGTTGCCCGGGTCGGCCCCGAGCGCCATGGTCAGCGTCTGGCCCTCCACCGGCTTGCCACCCCCGGCACTGGTGGTCTCCGAACCCGAACTGCAGGCGGACAACGCCAGCCCGGCGACCAGCGCGCCGGCCACTGCGACGGTGAATGCGGATCTCATGGTGCCTCCGGGGAAAAAAGTTCAGGGGGTCTGTGGCCGGATGAAGCAGATGGGTGGTCAGGCGGAGCCCGGCGGGTGGTCAGGCGGGGCCCGGCGCATCGCCGGACCGGTCAGGCAGGGACGGGGGCGAATGCCGGATCGGTCAGGCAGGGGCGAATGCCGGGCCGGTCAGGCGGGGGCGCGGCGCATCGCGCGGCCGCTGTGGATGTAGAGGGCCCGGCCGGTGCCGTCGTCGCCCAGGAAGACGTGCGGCGAGTGGAACCCGTTCTCAGGCTTCAGCGCGATCAGGCTCTGCTCGTCCCGGCCCACCAGTTCGACCGGCTCGGGCTTCGCGCCCAGCTCGGCGAAGATTCCCTTCGGCGTCTGGTCGAGCCAGACCTTCCCGTCCTCGTCCTGCCGGATGGTCACGTCCGCGACCTCACAGCTGTAGGTCCCGAGGAACCGGTCGACCTCGACCTGCACCGGTGCGGCCGGCGGCGTCGGCAAGGCCGGCAACTCCAGGCCGGCGAGCTCCTTCACCACGTGCCCGACGACGGTTCGGTACAGGTCGATCAGGTCTCCGCCGTTGGTCAGCAGCGTGACCGCGAGCCCGTGCTCGGGAACGACGCGCAGGAACGCGCCCTGACCGATGGTCCCGCCGTCATGCCCGATCACCTTGGTGCCGGCCCAGTCGAACAGCTCCCAGCCCAGCCCCCACGAGTCACCCATCAGGCCGAGCGCAGGAACCTTCACCTGCGGCTCCTGCATCGCCTCGACGCTCGCTGCGCTCAGTACCTGGGTGCCGTCAGCTGCCTTCCCGGAGTCCAGGTGCAGCTGGGCGAAGGCGAGCAGATCCCGCGGCTGCATCGCGAGCATGGCGCCCGCCGCGGCCATCGAGCGGTTGAGGGCCCAGACCGGCGCGGGAACAGGCTCCGCCTCGGGCGTCGGCCGGATGTGCCCGACCGCGGCGCGATGCAGGATCGCCTCGTACGGGTCGGTGGCCGCGTGCTTCAGCCCGAGCGGGGTGAAGAGGTACTCCCGCAGGCAGGCGTCGAACGGCTTGTCCCGCAGTACCTCGATCAACCGGCCGAGCACGGTGAACGCCGCGTTGTTGTAGGAGAACATCTCGCCCGGCGGGAAAAGCTGGGTGACTTCGGCCAAGGTCGCCAGGTACTTCTCGACGGCATCGTCACCCTTGCCCGTCTCGTTGAAGATGTCGCCCTCGAAGCCCGAGGTGTGGCTCAGCAACTGCCGGACGGTGATCTCGGCGGCCGCGGCGTCGTCCGCCAGGACGAACTCGGTCAGGTAGTCGCGCAGCGGCGCGTCCAGCTCGACCTTGCCCTCGTCCACGAGCTGCATCACCAGCGTCGTCGTCCACACCTTCGTGATCGACCCGATCTGGAACACGGAGTCGGCGGTCGCCTCGACACCGGTCGCCTTGCTCAGGACGCCGGCGGCGTGGTCGATCACCTCGCCACCGAAGGACACCCCCACTGCCGCACCAGGGACCTCGTACTCGGCCAGCAGCGCCGGCAGCCGGTCGTGAAGCCACGTCTCGATCTCGCTCAGGGTCGCCATTCCCCGACGGTAGAACCGCTCGAGCGGCCCGTATTCGTCCGCGACGACAACTGCGGAAGCCGAATCCGTCCATCCGGACGAAGCGAATACCTGCTGGCCGCGCTGCTGTCACCGGTGTGACCATCGAGGGATGCAGACAGGGGAGCAGCGGCACTGGTACGAAGACGGGCTCGACCCCGAGGAGCTCGCCTTCCAGCGGCTCTACGGACCGGTGAAACCCGCGAGCCGCGAAGAGGCGAGGGAACTGCTCGCGGGCTTCGGCGGCGACTGGTGGATCGTCGGCGGTTGGTCGATCGACGCCTTCACCCGGATGCCGAGACCGCACGAGGACCTCGACATCTCCTTCTGGCGCAAGGACGTCGAGCTGTTCCGGGACTGCGTGAAAGGCCGGTACGACTTCTGGTCGGTTGCGAGCGGCCGGATCTTCCCGCTGACCGACCAGCGCCCGGACCTCCCTGACGATGCCGAGCAGGCCTGGCTGCGAGCCCACGCGCTGGCTCCGTGGGAGTACGACCTCGCCCTCAACCCCGACCGCGACGGCCGCTGGATCTTCCGCCGCGACCGCACCCTCGACTACGCCCTGGACGAGGTCACCTGGATCGCCGACGACGGCCTCCGCTACATGACGCCGGAGATGACGCTCGCCCACAAGGCGGCGCTCGACCGCCCGAGGGACCGCGGCGACCTCGCCGCCGTGCTGCCACTTCTGTCGGCGGCCAAACGGACGTGGCTCGCCGAGATGATCCATCACCTCCACCCGGACCACGCCTGGCTGGAGCAGATCCGCGGCTGACGCCGGCCAGTGACTTGCGTCACGATGGCCCACTGAATCCGCTCCTGGGTGTCACGCCCACCGGTTGGCCGGTGTCTCCATGCCAATTCAAGGCCAACTCAAGCCACACCCAGGAGGAGACATGGCCAGCACCACCCGGATCCCCGAGGTCGAGATCACCGGCCTGTACGGACGACTGGTCAAGATCATGAGCCGCCGGATGCTCGGCCAGGTACCGGAGTCGGCCGGCGTGATGTGGAACAACCCGACGGTCTTCAAGGACATGATGGGATTGGGCCAGAAGGTCAAGAAGTGGAACCAGCTGGAGCCGAACCTGGCGTCGCTGGCGACCATGTCCGCGGCCAGCGTGATCGGCTGCAGCTTCTGCCTGGACCTCGGCTACTTCATGGCGCACAACGAAGGGCTCGACGAGGACAAGGCCCGGGAGGTGCCGCGCTGGCGTGAGTCCGATGCGTTCACGGACTTGGAGCGGCAGGTGATGGAGTACGCCGAGGCGATGTGCCAGACCCCGCTGACCGTCACCGACGAACAGTCCGCCGCGTTGCTGAAGGAACTCGGGGCGCCGGCACTGCTGGAGTTGACCGCCAGGATCGGCTTCATGAACGCCAGCGCGCGGGGCAACATCGCCCTCGGCATCCGCTCGCAGGAGTTCTCCGCGGCATGCGGCCTGCGACCGCTCGCCACCCCGTCGGCGGACGTCGCCTCCCCGTCGGCGGACGTCGGCTCGCCGGCATGATCGGTCTCCACAGCATGATCGGTCTCCCGGCATGATCGACGATCCGTTCGTTCGGCACCGCAGTCTGCTCTTCACCGTCGCGTACGAGATGCTCGGCTCGGCCGCCGACGCCGAGGACGTGGTGCAGGAGACCTGGCTGCGGTGGGCGAGCGCGGATCAGGCAGAGGTACGCGACCCACGGGCCTACCTGGTCCGGATCACCACCCGGCAGGCGCTCAACCGGTTGCGCACTCTGTCCCGCCGCCGCGAGGACTACGTCGGCGAGTGGCTGCCCGAGCCGCTGCTGACCAGCCCGGACGTGGCCGAGGACATCGAGTTCGCCGAGAGCGTCTCGATCGCGCTGCTGACCGTGCTGGAGACACTCGGGCCGACCGAGCGGGCCGTGTTCGTACTGCGCGAGGTGTTCGATACGCCGTACGAGGAGATCGCGGAGGCGGTCGGCAAGACCCAGGCGACGGTCCGCCAGATAGCGCGCCGGGCTCGCGATCACGTCGCCGCCCGCCGGCCACGGACGCAGGTGGGCCGGGCCGAGCAGCAGGTGGTGGTCGAGCGCTTCCTCGCGGCGGTCCGGACCGGCGAGCTGCAGAGTCTGCTCGACGTCCTGGCGCCCGACGTCGTCCTGGTCGCCGACGGAGGCGGCGTGGTCACGGCGGTCAAGGTGCCGGTCCAAGGAGCGCGCAAGGTGGCCAACCTGCTCACGACCATGCACAAGTTCGCGCCCGGCCTCGAGCTGACCGTGGCCTGGCTCAACGGGGCGCCCGCGATCCGGGTCGATCCCGGCGGCGAGTTCAACACGGCGATCAGCCTGGTCGTCGAGGACGGCCGGATCAGCCGCGTCTACGCCGTCAGCAACCCGCACAAGCTCGCCTGGCTCACCACCGAGGCGCCCCTGGCCCGGTGACCACACGCGGGGAAGGGCGTTGGCCCGGGGCCCCACACGCGGGAAGCGCCCCGGGCCGCAGCCACGCGCCGGTGGGAACCCCTGCGCGGGAACAACGGCCGCGGACATACTCTTGAGGGTGTTATGACCTCTTCTGGCCGTCGCACGGTCTACCTCGACCACGCCGCGACGACACCGATGCTGCCCGCGGCGATCGAGGCGATGACCTCTCACCTCGGGCGGACCGGCAACGCCTCGTCACTGCACGGGTCCGGCCGGGCCGCCCGGCGTACCGTCGAGGAGTCGCGCGAGACCATCGCCGCGGCGCTCAACGCACAGCCGAGCGAGGTCGTGTTCACCTCCGGCGGCACCGAGGCGGACAACCTCGCCCTGAAGGGCCTCTGGTGGGCCCGGCTGACGGAGGACCCGCGCCGGCGCCGGATCCTGCTCAGCGGGGTCGAGCACCACGCAGTACTGGATCCTGCCGTCTGGCTCGCCCAGCACGAAGGGGCGGAGCTCGAGTGGCTCCCGGTCGACGAACTGGGCCGGGTACGCCCCGAGGAAGTACAACGAGCGATCGAGCAGGACCCTGAGTCCGTGTCCTTCGTCACGTTGATGATGGCGAACAACGAGGTCGGCACGCTCCAGCCGATCCAGGAGATCGCCGCGCTGGCCCAGGCCCACGAGATCCCGATGCACACCGACGCGGTCCAGGCGGTCGGTCAGGTGCCGGTGGACTTCGCCGCCCTGGGCGTGGACGCGATGACGATCTCCGGCCACAAGGTCGGCGGCCCGTACGGGATCGGCGCGCTGGTGGTCCGCAAGGAGACCAAGCTGGTGCCGATCCTGCACGGCGGCGGGCAGGAGCGCGACGTACGGTCGGGCACCCTGGACGCGCCGGCCACCGCCGGGTTCGCGGTCGCGGTGGAGCACGCGGTCAAGCGGCAGATTGACGAGGCCCAGCGGCTGATCGGCCTGCGCGACCGGCTGGTCGACGGCATCGTCGGCACGATCGAGGGCGCCAAGCTGTCGGGGGACCCGGTACGGCGTTTGCCCGGTAACGCACACTTGTCGTTCAAGGACTGCGAGGGAGACTCGCTGCTCCTGCTGCTGGACGCGCGGGGGATCGAGGTCTCCACCGGGTCCGCGTGCAACGCCGGCGTGGCCGAGCCGAGCCACGTACTGCTGGCGATGGGGTACGACGACCAGCGGGCGCGCGGCTCGCTCCGGTTCACCCTGGGGCACACGTCCACGCAAGCCGACGTGGACGCCGTACTGGACCACATCGGTCCAGTGGTCGAGCGGGCGATGTCCGCCGGATTGCAGAACGTGGGAAGGAACAACTGATGCGGGTACTCGCAGCCATGTCCGGCGGGGTGGACTCCGCCGTCGCGGCGGCGCGGATGGCCGAGGCCGGGCACGACGTGGTCGGCGTACACCTCGCCCTGAGCCGTAACCCGCAGTCGTACCGCAGCGGTGCTCGCGGCTGTTGCACGATCGAGGACTCCCGGGACGCCCGGCGAGCCGCGGACGTGATCGGCATCCCGTTCTACGTCTGGGACCTGGCCGAGCGGTTCCACGCGGACGTGGTGGAGGACTTCGTCGCGGAGTACGCGGCCGGCCGGACGCCGAACCCGTGCCTGCGGTGCAACGAGAAGGTCAAGTTCAGCGCGGTCCTCGAGCGGGCGCTGGCGCTCGACTTCGACGCCGTCGCGACCGGGCACTACGCGCAGATCGTGGAGACTCCGGCGGGGCGCGAGCTGCACCGTGCGGTGGACCCGGCGAAGGACCAGTCCTACGTGCTCGGCGTGCTCACCCAGCAGCAGCTCGCGCACGCGTTCTTCCCGCTCGGTGACACGAACAAGACCGAGATCCGGGCCGAGGCCGAGCGCCGCGGTCTGGCGGTGGCGGCCAAGCCGGACAGCCACGACATCTGCTTCATTGCCGACGGCAACACCGCGGGCTTCCTCGGCAAGCAGCTGGGGGAGGCGCCGGGCGACATCGTCGACGCCCAGGGCAACAAGCTGGGCGAGCACCAGGGCACCCACGGTTTCACCGTCGGCCAGCGCAAGGGCCTGAAGATCGGTACTCCGGCCGCCGACGGCAAGCCGCGCTTCGTCCTCGACATCTCCCCGGTGGACCGCACCGTCACCGTCGGCTCGCGCGCGGAGCTCGCGGTCGAGCGGTTGACCGCCTCGAAGCCGCGCTGGTGCGGCCCGGTCCCGACCGGCACCATCCAGGCCAAGGCCCAGCTGCGCGCCCACGGCGAGGAGATCGCCGTCACCGCGCGCCTGGACGACGGCCAGGTCCTGGTCGAGTTCGACGAGCCCGCGGACGCGGTGGCGCCCGGCCAGGCGGTAGTCCTGTACGACGGCACCCGCGTCATCGGCTCGGCCACCATCGACACCGTCCAGCGCGCTACCCAGAAAGTCTGATGTGAGTAGTCCTTTCGGTCCGGCAGCGACAACCGCGATGGGTTCGCTGCCTGGGGAGGATCTGCACGAGTGGCTGAAGGTGGTCCTGGACGCTGTCAGCATCCCGTTTCTCCCGGAGCTTCCTGCTCGGCAATACAGCGACATGGTGAGCCGTGCCGCGGGTCTGGTCACGCAGTTGGCGATGGACCTTCAGCCGGCGGGCTGGCGGCTTACCGGCGGCAACGACCCGCGGGCGAGCTTGGACCAGCGCAGAGCCCGGTCTCGGCTCCTGCAGGACCTGGACGTTCTCGAAGAGCTTGCCGACGGCTATACCGGTCCGCTGAAGCTGCAGGTCACCGGACCGTGGACGCTCGCGGCGACGGTGGAGCTACCTCGCGGCGACAAGGTGCTCGCCGACCACGGAGCTAGGCGAGACCTGGCGGAGGCGCTTGCTTATGGGCTTCAGGAACACGTGGCCGAGGTACGGCGACGAGTCCCCGGGGCTGAGCTCGTCGTACAACTGGATGAGCCGGCGCTGCCCGCAGTACTGGCTGGGGCTGTTCCGACGGCCAGTGGCTGGGGCAAGCATCGCTCTGTCGACGGGCCGGGAGCCGTAGAGCTCCTGACTCCGGCTCTGGAAGCAGTAGCTCCTGCGATCACCGTGGTGCACTGCTGCGCGGCGCGGCCTCCCATCGAGGTGTTCCGCAAGGCCGGAGCCCAGGGAGTCGCTGTAGACCTGGCTTTGCTCACGGAGCAGGCTTGGGAGCAGATCGCGCTGGCGGTGGAGGACGACATCACCCTGTATGCGGGCGTAGTACCGACCACCGGCGCAGTCCCGCATCCCGAGAAGGCGGCCGAGACTCTGCTCCGCCGCTGGCACGAGATCGGGCTGTCCCACGAGCTGCTCAAGCAGGTCGTCATCACCCCAGCGTGCGGACTCGCGGGCTCCCCGTCACCGGACGACGCCCGCGCCCGCCTGGAGCTGTTGCGCCGTACAGCCGATGTCGTGGCAGAGGCCGCAGAAGCCTAATTTCGTCGGTCGTCGGCGGTAAGTTCTCCTTCATGAGTACGGAGATTCCCGACACGACAGCCGCCGATCAGCCTGCCGCGCCGCCCGAGGTGAAGGCCAGGCACGCGGAGCTGAGCCGGGAGATCGAGGAGCACCGGTTCCGCTACTACATGGCCACCTCGACCATCTCCGACGCCGACTTCGACGCGTTGATGCACGAGTTGCAGGGCCTCGAGGAGCAGTACTCCGAGCTGCAGACGCCGGACTCGCCGACGCAGAAGGTCGGCGTACCGATCTCGACGCTGTTCACCCCGGTCCAGCACCCGACGCGGATGGAGAGCCTGGGCAACGCGTTCTCGGCCGAGCAGATGGACGCCTGGGCGAAGCGGCTGGAGCGCGAGGTCACGGTCAAGCAGATCAACGACAGCGGTTTCCTGTGCGAGCTCAAGGTCGACGGCCTGGCGCTCGACCTGGTCTACGAGAACGGCCGGCTGGTCAGCGGCGCCACCCGCGGCGACGGCCGGACCGGTGAGGACGTCACGCTGAACGTCCGCACCATCGACGTGATCCCGAACGAACTGAACGGCGACGACCTGCCCACCTTCCTGGAGGTCCGCGGCGAGGTCTACTTCCGGGTCGAGGACTTCACCGAGCTGAACGCGCAGCTGGTCGAGGCGGGCAAGGACCCGTTCTCCAACCCGCGCAACAGCGCCGCCGGTTCGCTGCGGCAGAAGGACCCCCGGGTCACCGCGACCCGCCCGCTGCGCTTCGTCGTGCACGGTCTCGGCAAGGTCGAGGGGTGGCACATCGGCCGCCTCTCGGAGGCGTACGAGCAGCTGAAGGCCTGGGGTCTGCCGGTCAGCGACCGCGCCCGCCGGGTCGAGACCCTGGCCGACGTCAACAAGTTCATCGAGTACTACGGCGAGAACCGGCACTCCGTGGACCACGAGATCGACGGTGTCGTGGTCAAGGTCGACGAGGTCGATCTGCAGCGCGCCCTGGGCTCGACCTCGAGTGCTCCGCGCTGGGCGATCGCGTACAAGTACCCGCCGGAAGAGGTCACCACCAAGCTGCTGAACATCGAGGTCAACGTCGGCCGCACCGGCCGCGTCACCCCGTACGGCGTGATGGAACCGGTCCGGGTGGCCGGCTCGACGGTCGAGTTCGCCACCTTGCACAACAGCCAGGAGGTCGAGCGCAAGGGCGTCTGGATCGGCGACACCGTCGTCCTGCGCAAAGCGGGCGATGTGATCCCCGAGATCCTCGGCCCGGTGATGGAGCTACGCCCCGACGACGCCTACCCGTTCCGGATGCCGACCGAGTGTCCTTCCTGTGGAACGGAACTGCGGCCGATGAAGGAAGGGGACGTGGACATCCGCTGCCCCAACTCCCAGTCCTGCCCGGCCCAGGTGCGCGAGCGGATCTTCCACCTGGCCGGCCGGTCCGCGTTCGACATCGAGGTGCTCGGCTTCAAGGCCGCGGACGCGCTGATCAGCAGCGAACTGATCGCCGACGAGGGCGACCTGTTCGCGCTGACCGAGGAAGACCTGGCCCGGAGTGCCTTCTTCACCACCAAGGCCGGCGCGCTGTCGGCGAACTCGCAGAAGCTGATCGCGAATCTCGAGCAGGCCAAGACGCAGCCGTTGACCCGCGGGCTGGTCGCGCTCTCGATCCGGCACGTCGGCCCGACCGCGGCGGCCGCGCTCGCGGCGGCGTACGACGACATCGACGCGATCCGGGCCGCCTCGGAGGAGGAACTGGCCCAGATCGAGGGCGTCGGCCCGACCATCGCGCACGCGGTGATCGAGTGGTTCCAGGTCGACTGGCACCAGGCGATCGTGGACAAGTGGAAGGCCGCCGGCGTCCAGTTGCGGCAGGAGCGCACCGGACCGGCCGTCGAGCAGACGCTGACCGGGTTGTCGATCGTGGTGACCGGCACCGTCGAGGGGTTCAGCCGCGACGAGGCGACCGAGGCGATCGTGTCCCGCGGTGGCAAGGCGGCCAGTTCGGTGTCGAAGAAGACCTCGTTCGTGGTGGTGGGCGATTCGCCGGGATCCAAGTACGACAAGGCCGTTCAGCTGGGTGTCAGGATTCTGGACGGGACCGGTTTCCGGATCCTGCTCGACGAAGGCCCCGAAGCGGCGGCCGCGGTGGCGACCACACCGGAGCCCGACGAAGGATAGTTGCGCACGGTGGGATCCGGCGCGGCTCCTGATCCGTCCGACTGTTAGTTTGCACCTTCTACACGTGGGTTTCTAAGGAGCGCATATGACTACGCCGCCACAAGGACCGTGGGGTCCTGGGCAGCCGGGGGGACAGCCGGGCGGGCAAGGGGGACAGCCCGGAGGCCAGCCAGGACAAGGCGGCTGGGGACAGCAGCCGGGTCAGGGCGGCGGTGGTTGGGGTCAGCGCCCCGGCGGCCAGCAGCCGGGGCAGCCGCCTGTTCAGCCGCAGCCAGGTCAGGGACAGCCGCCGCAGCAAGGTGGCGGTGGCTGGGGTCAGCCCGGGCAACCGCAGCCAGGTCAGCCGCAACAGCCCGGTCAGGGCGGTTGGGGTCAGCAGGCCCCGCAGCCGGGTGGCTACCAGCAGCAGCCCTGGGGCCAGCAAGGCCAGCAGGGTCAGGGCGGTTGGCACACGCAGCAGGGCGGCCAGCAGCCTTGGCAGCCCGGCGGTCCGGGCGGCCCGAACAAGGGCGGCATCCCCAAGGACAAGCTCCCGATGGTGATCGGCGGCGGCGTGATCGGCCTGGTGCTGATCGGCCTGCTGGTCTTCCTCGGCGTGCGTGCGCTCGGCGGCGACGACGAGCCGACCGCCAACCCGACCACCTCGGAGCCGAGCGGCCAGCCGTCGACTCCCGGGACCGAGCCGACGGGTCAGCCGTCCGGCGAGCCCTCGGGTGAGCCGACGAACAACCCGCCCGCGGGTTCCCTCGGCAACGCGACCGGCCAGGCGAAGGGTGCGACCGACAAGCTGCAGAGCGCCGGGTACCAGTGCAGCGACCTGTTCAACGGCGCCCAGGGCGCCCACCGCGGTTGCTTCAAGTACGACGGCGCCACCTCGGCCGAGGTCATCTACCAGTTCCAGCCCGACGGCACCATCACCGGCGTACTGATGAAGTCCCAGGACCGCGACAACGTCAACAACGCCGGCGTCACCTTCGACGCGGCGCTGCAGGCGATCGGCAACGACACCTTCGGCGGTAGCGAGGTGGCCAAGGTCCAGGCCGCGGTGAAGACCGGCCAGAAATCCCAGAAGGTCGGCAGCAGCTGGGGCGAGTTCCAGCTCAGCAACAACGGTGACAACCTGCAGTTGCGGGGCGGCAAGTCCGGTTCGGACTCGTACGAGCTGCCGCGCAAGCAGTTCGAGACCACCGAGGCCCAGTTGCAGGCGGCGCTGAAGCCGAAGCAGTACAACTGCAGCACCTCCTGCCGCAAGACGGTCGGCAAGTACGGCTCGCAGACCATCTACGGCTACGGCAGCTCGGGCGGCGGCCTCCGGGTCTTCGACATCCGCGTCTCGGGTGACACCGACGACGTCAAGGCAGCCCTGCCGGTCGCGGTCGGCGACGGGTTCGGCGCCCTGAAGGGCCCGGACGTGGCGGCTGTGAAGGCGTACGTCGACTCGCACAACGACGGCAAGTCGTACGCTTCTTATGTGTCCGGGTGGCGGGTCGAGATCACCACGAACAATGACGACGACTACTCGTCGCAGACGATCTCGGTGCGCTACGAGTCGTTCTACGTGTGAGTCGGCCGTCGGCCGGGTTCTGAGGCTGAGATGAAGTTCGATCCGGAGAAGCGGGAGACCCGGGCGGTGGTCAAGCCACCGCCGGAGTCCGCCCACCGGGTGGACGGGGGCGGCCCGTGGGGGCCGACCCAGTTCGACCTCCCGGAGCGCAGCGGCAGCAACGCGCAGGCGATCGTGATCGTGGCGCTGGTCGGCGTGGTCGTCCTGCTGGTGATCGTCGGCATGTGGGTGCTCGCCTACATCGAACTGAACTGAGCCCTTGAACGACAGCGGGCCCTCCCCGAATCGGGGAGGGCCCGCTGCTGCGTTCTGGTGTTCGCGGCCTCGGCCGCGCGTTGGCCTGGGGTCAGGCGGTGGCGCGGATGGTGACTGCGAGGTTGGCCAGATAGCTCAGCCGGGCCACCTCGGAGCCGAGGAACTCGGGTCCACCGCGGCGGCCGATCACCAGCACCCGGCGGTCCGACTCCAGCGGAGCGGCGACCAGTACGGACTCGGCCAGGCCCTTGTGGTCCGGCGCGGCCAGAGTGGTGGCCTTCTCCAGCGGCAGCCACTGCTCGACCAGTTGACCGAACTCCGGCGTCGCGCTCGTCTCCAGCGCCACCTTGATCTCGCTGCCGGTGCCGTCCAGCAAGGCCGCCCAGTCGGCGTGCAGCACCGAGGGCGCCTGCTCGACCAGGATGTCGACCGCTTCGGCGGGTGCCGACGTCATCTGCTCGACGGCTTCGAGGTCCATGTGCAGCCCACCGCCGGCGCCGTACCGGGAGAACCAGATCACTTCGACGTCCGGTACGCCGTTGCAGGCCGAGACGAGCCGGTCGGGCAGCACACCCGGCGGCAGGTCGACCACGATGTCGTCGACGGCGGTGCCGTTCTCGCGTCGGTGCTCCACGATCTCGATCGCGTGGATGTCGGCGCTCACCTCACCGAGGGCCGTCGCCACGGTGCCCAGCGAACCGGGTCGGTCCGGGATGATCAATCGCAGCAGGAACACCGAACGATCATCTCCCAGCCGAATACCACGCAAGTTACGCCCTGTCGCGGCCAATGTTACAGAGCGGAACAAAGTGACACGCCCGGGGCTCTCACCTGGCGAACATTTTCCTGGCTCGCGCTGCACCGGCGACAGGAAACACAGGCGTCACGGCGGACCACTAGGATGGCGTGGTCCGTAGGTGCGAGGCCTCCCAGCCGCACCCAGCCAGCAACTCGCTGTAGACCATTGGAATCCTTCATGCCATCGATTACCCGCGAAGAAGTCGCGCATCTGGCGCGACTGGCGCGGATCGAGCTCACCGAAGCCGAGCTCGACCACCTCGCTCCGCAGCTCGACCAGATCATCGGCCTGGTCGCGCAGGTCAGTGAAGTGGCCGCCGAGGACATCCCGCCGACGTCGCACGCTCTCCCGCTCACCAACGTGATGCGCGAGGACGAGAACGTGCCGTGCCTCACGCCGGAGCAGGCGCTGTCCGGTGCGCCGGCCGCGGAGGAGCAGCGTTTCCGGGTGCCGCGGATTCTGAGCGAGGAGGCGTGATGAATGATCTGACTCGTAAGACCGCTGTCGAGTTGTCCGAGCTGATGAGCTCGGGCGAGACCAGCTCTGTTGAGATCACCCAGGCTCACCTGGACCGGATCGGCGCGGTGGACGACGCGGTACACGCGTTCCTGCATGTCGACACCGAGGGCGCGCTGGCGCAGGCGGCCGACGTGGACGCACGCCGCGCCCAGGGCGAGGAGCTCGGCCCGCTGGCCGGCGTACCGCTGGCGCTGAAGGACGTGCTGACCCAGGACGGCATCCCGACCACCGCCGGCTCGAAGATCCTCGAGGGCTGGAAGCCGCCGTACGACTCGACCGTGGTGAAGCGGCTGAAGGCGGCCGGCATCGTGATCCTCGGCAAGACGAACATGGACGAGTTCGCGATGGGCTCGTCGACCGAGAACTCGGCGTACGGGACCACCCACAACCCGTGGGACCTGAACCGGATCCCCGGTGGTTCCGGTGGCGGTTCCTCGGCCGCGGTCTCGGCGTACCAGGCGCCGCTGGCGATCGGTACCGACACCGGCGGCTCGATCCGCCAGCCGGCCGCCTTCACCGGCACGGTCGGCGTCAAGCCCACGTACGGCGGCACGTCGCGGTACGGGTTGATCGCCCTGGCCTCCAGCCTGGACACCCCCGGCCCGTGCGCGCGGACCACGCTCGACGCGGCGCTGCTGCACGAGGCGATCGCCGGGTACGACCCGATGGACTCCACCTCCATCAACCAGCCGGTTCCCGCCGTCGTCGAGGCGGCTCGTCGCGGTGACGTGACCGGCCTGCGGATCGGCGTCGTCAAGGAACTCGGCGGCGAGGGTTACCAGCCGGGCGTCGAGGCGCGCTTCCACGAGGCGGTCGAGCTGCTCACCAAGCTCGGCGCCGAGGTGGTCGAGGTGTCCTGCCCGCACTTCAAGTACGCGTTGCCGGCGTACTACCTGATCCTGCCGAGCGAGGCCTCGTCCAACCTGGCCAAGTTCGACGCGATGCGGTTCGGTCTGCGGGTCGGCGACGACGACCTCAACGACGCGGAGAAGGTGATGAGCCTGACCCGCGCGGCCGGTTTCGGCGACGAGGTCAAGCGCCGGATCATGCTCGGCACGCACGCGTTGTCCAGCGGGTACTACGACGCCTACTACGGGCAGGCGCAGAAGGTCCGGACGCTGATCGCCCGCGACTTCGAGCGCGCCTACGAGCAGGTCGACGTCCTGGTCTCGCCCGCGACGCCGACGACCGCGTTCGCGATCGGCGACCGGATCGACGACCCGATCGCGATGTACAAGAACGACCTGTGCACGATCCCCTCGAACCTGGCGGGCAACGCCGCCGGGTCGTTCCCGATCGGTCTGGCCGACGAGGACGGAATGCCGGTCGGCTTCCATGTGATGGCCCCGGTGATGCGCGACGACCTGTGCTACCTGGTCGGTGCCGCGCTCGAGTCGGCCTACGCCGAACAGTGGGGTGGCGTGCTGATGTCGCAGGCTCCGGAGTTGGAGGTCACCCGATGACTGTTGTTGCCGATGTGCTGTCCATCGACGAGGCGCTGGAGAAGTTCGACCCGGTGATGGGCCTGGAGGTCCACGTCGAGCTGAACACCCGGTCGAAGATGTTCTGCGGCTGCCCGACCGAGTTCGGCGCGCCGCCGAACACCCAGACCTGCCCGGTCTGCCTCGGCCTGCCCGGCGCGCTGCCGGTGGTGAACGCCCGCGCGGTCGAGTCCGCGATCAAGATCGGCCTCGCGCTGAACTGCGAGATCGCCGAGTGGTGCCGGTTCGCCCGGAAGAACTACTTCTACCCGGACATGCCGAAGAACTTCCAGACTTCGCAGTACGACGAGCCGATCGCCTTCAACGGGTGGACCGAGGTCGTCGTCGACGGCGAGACCTACCGGATCGAGATCGAGCGCGCCCACATGGAGGAGGACACCGGCAAGTCCACCCACGTGGGTGGCGCGACCGGGCGGATCCACGGCGCCTCGCACTCGCTGGTCGACTACAACCGGGCCGGCATCCCGCTGATCGAGATCGTCACCAAGACGATCGAGGTGCCGCCGGCGAAGGCGGCCGCGGTGGCACGCGCGTACGTGAGCATGCTGCGGGATCTGCTGCTGGCGCTGGACGTTTCGGACGTGCGGATGGATCAGGGGTCGCTGCGCTGCGACGCCAACGTGTCGCTGAAGCCGCACGGGACTGCCGCTCTGGGGACGCGGACCGAGACGAAGAACGTGAACTCGTTCCGTTCGGTCGAGCGTGCGATCACCTACGAAATCACCCGGCAGGCGGCCATCCTGGTTGCCGGCGGCAAGATCCTGCAGGAGACCCGGCACTGGCACGAGGACACGGGCATCACCACGGCCGGCCGGGAGAAGTCCGACGCCGACGACTACCGGTACTTCCCGGAGCCGGACCTGGTCCCGGTGGCGCCGGCCCGCGAGTGGGTCGAGGAACTGCGCAAGACCCTGCCCGAGGCACCGCCGATTCGCCGGGCGCGGTTGCAGACCGAGTGGGGTTTCACCGATCTCGAGATGCGCGACGTCGTGAACGGTGGCGCGCAGACGCTGATCGAGCAGACCGTCGCGCTCGGGGTGGCTCCTGCCGCTGCCAAGAAGTGGTGGCTGGGTGAGCTGGCTCGCGCTGCGAACGAGGCTGGCAAGGATCTGGATGGCCTTGGGGTCGGCCCGGCCGAGATCGCCGAGGTGCAGAAGCTGGTCGACTCCGGTGCGCTGAACGACAAGCTGGCGCGTCAGGTGTTCGACGGTCTGGTCAAGGGCGAGGGCACTGCTGCCGAGATCATCGCGGCGCGTGGGCTGGCGCTCGTCTCTGACGACTCCGCGCTGGGCGAGGCGGTCGACCGCGCGATCGCGGCGAACCCGGACGTGGTCGAGAAGGTCCAGTCCGGCAAGCCCGCCGCGGCCGGTGCCCTCATCGGCGCCGTGATGAAGGACATGCGCGGCCAGGCCGACGCCGCCAAGGTCCGCGAACTGGTGAACAAGAAGCTGGGAATCTAGTACGCCGCTGGGCCCGGCCGCCTCGTCTGCTGGTGCCGGGCCCAGCGGTTTCGTTCCTGGTTGTGGTGATGCCGGCTGTCTCAGCGGGTGATGGTGACGCGGAGGATGCGGTCGTCGTCGTTCTGCGCGTCGCCGCGGCCGTCGGTGTTCGACGTGGTCAGCCACAGCGAGCCGTCCGGAGCCACCTCGACCGTCCGCAGCCGGCCGTACTGCCCGGTGAAGAAGGCGACCGGTTCACCCGTCCGCTTGCCCCCGGCAACCGGGATCGCCCACAGCCGCTCACCCCGCAGGCTCGCCATGAAGATGTGGCCCTGGGCAAACGCTATGCCGGACGGCGACGCCTCGTTCGTGCGCCACTGCGCGAGCGGATCCACCATCCCGTCGAGCCTGCTGATCCCCTCCGCGCCGGGCCAGCCGTAGTTCGCCCCAGCGGTGATCGAGTTCAACTCGTCCCACGTGTTCTGCCCGAACTCGGCGGAGTACAACTGGGTCCCGTCGAAGGCGAGACCCTGTACGTTGCGGTGGCCCTTGGAGAACCACGGTTTGTTGCCCGGGTTCCCCGGTGCCGCCTTGCCGTCGGTGGTGATCCGCAGAATCTTGCCGCCGAGCGAGTCGTCGTCCTGGGAGGTCGGCCGATCGCCGCCGTCACCCGTACCGGCGTACAGGAAGCCGTCCGGACCGAATCTCAACCGCCCGCCATTGTGGATCGCGGCCTGTGGGATTCCGTCCAGAATGACGCTGGGGTTGCTGATCCGATTGCCGCTGAAGGTCAGCCTGGCGATCCGGTTGTCGTCGCTGCTGGAGTAGTAGGCGTACACGTACGGCCGCCGCGGGTACTGCGGATCCACGGCGAGTCCCAAGAGCCCACCTTCGGATGACGGATCCACTCCCGGCACGGTGCCAACGTCGCTGACTTGGTTGCCTTGGACCCGCTTGATGTCCCCGGAGTCCCGCTCGGCCACCAGCGCCGACTTGTCCGGCAGGAACGCCAACCCCCACGGCACCTCGATCCCCGTGGCCACGGTCCCGGCAACAGTCAGCTTCACCGGCCCCGACGGCGTCGCGCTCGTCGCCGGAGTGCTCGGAGTACCCGACGTGCTCGGCGCCGGCGTCGACGGCTGCTGACTGGGCGAGGAACTGGACACCGACGGCTCGGCATCCCCACCCCCGTCCGAGCACCCGGCCGCCAACGCGAGCACCACGACGACGGCGGCCGAAGTACGGGCCTGCCGCAACCGAACGCTCCTCAGCCCACGTGCCTCAGCCATGAACACTCCGTCTCCCTAGCCCAACCGCCTGACCCCAAGCTATCGCCCCATCCAACGCTGTACCCCACCCAAGCGTTATGCAGCCACCCTCCGTACACCGCCGAACCCTCTCCGGTTCGCGAAGTGGACAATGCCTGCACGAGAGGATCGGCCGCGGGAGGACTTGTGGGCATCACCAGGCGCACGCTGCTGGCTGGCACTACGGCCTTACCGCTGATGGCATCCGCCAGCCCGCCGGCCACCAGCTTCGCGGCTTCTACGAGGGCTGCCTCAGCATGCCCGGCTACACCGCCGTCGTGAACCGCCCCTTAGCCATCACCGCCACCTACACCGACCCCACCGGCCACCCCCACCACCGCCCCCTCACCGGCTGGCCATCCAGAATCTTCCAACACGAAACCGACCACCTGAGCGGGACCGTCTACGTAGACAAGTTGGAACCCCGCTCCCTCTCCACCACCCAGACCTACACAGACCTCTGGAACGACCCCGTCCCCACCCGAGCCGCCGAAGCCTTGCGCTTCGAGCTCGATTAGCTGCCCCAGGTGGGGCGGAGGGGGAAGTGGGCGTTGGCGGTGGCGTCTAGCTTTACGGCGAGGACTTGGTGGAGTTGGGTGTTGTTGCGTTCGAAACCTACTCGGCACGCGGCCAGGTAGAGGCCCCAGACCTTGGCGGTGGCGTAGCCGACTTCGGCTACGGCCTTGTCCCAGTGGGTTACCAGGTTTTCGGACCAGGCGGCGAGGGTCAGGGCGTAGTGTTCGCGGAGGTTTTCTTCGTGGCGGACCTCGAAGCCGGCGTCCTGGGCTTCGGCGATGATGCGGCCGGAGCCGATGAGTTCGCCGTCGGGGAAGATGTAGCGGTCGATGAAAGCGCCCGTACTGCGGTAGCGGTTGTCGGGGCGGGTGATGGTGTGGTTGAGCAGGCGGCCGCCGGGGCGTAGGTGGTCGAGCAGGAAGCCGAAGTACGACGGGTAGTTGCGGACGCCGATGTGTTCGGTCAAGCCGATGGAACTGATGGCGTCGAAGTCGCGTTCGGAGACGTCGCGGTAGTCGGAGAACCGGACCTCGGCCAGATCCTCCAGGCCATCGCGTTTGATGGCGGCCTGGGCCCACTCGGCTTGCGCGGCCGACAGGGTGACGCCGAGAGCCTTCACGCCGTACTCGCGGGCCGCGTGGCGGACCATGCCGCCCCAGCCGCAGCCGACATCCAGCAGGCGCTGGCCGGGCTTCAGATCCAGCTTGCGGGCGACGAGGTCGTACTTCTCGGCTTGAGCTTCTTCCAGCGTCGCATTCACGGAGGGATAGACCGCGCACGTGTACGTCATCGACGGGCCGAGGATGTACTCGTAGAAGGTGTTCGACACGTCGTAGTGGTGGTGGATCGCGGCCCGGTCGCGGCCCCGGGAATGCCGCGGGCCTTCAAAAGTACGACGCCACCGAGGCAGGTGCTCCTGGGGCGGGGGAGGCGGCGGCTTCAGGTGGCTCCAGCCGAGGCCGCGGACGATGCGCAGGGCCTCGGACGGCGTCGGGCGCTGGAAGTGAAGGTGGTTGAGCATCATCTTCATCAGGCCGTACGGGTCGCCCGGGTGGATGCCCTTGATCTCCAGATCCCCCTGCACGTACGCCCGGACCATTCCCAGGTCGCCCGGAGCCGTCAGCACGTAGGACAGCCCGCGCTCGGTCGCGAGGTGCATGTGGATGGGGGAGTCCTCGGGACCGGCCGCGCTGCCGTCGTACGCGGTGAACCGGAAGGGAAGTCCCTCGGGCGCCACCGCAGTGAGCGCCTCCGCGATCGAAACCTGCGTCGAGAGGGTTGCCGTCATCGCCGCGTCACCGCTTTCTCGTAGAGCCCGGTGAGCCGGGCGTCGGGGTCGTAGCGTTCTTTCACCTCTGTCAGGGCCGGGACGTTGTAGAGCCGGTCGAAGGTGTCTCGGTCGTAGTAAGCGTCGGAGTACAGCGATTTGTGGCCGTCGAAGTCGGCGACGGCGGCCTCGATCCGGCGGTTCATGTCACCGTCGGCGGTGCCGGGGGCGATCGGGACGGTTCCCCAGAAGCCGACGTTGACGTAGGTCTCGCCCGGCTTCAGCGGATACAGCGGCCAGGACGACGAGCCACGCAACCGCAGCGGGCAGAGCCAGACCGGCCGCATCCCCACTTCGGCGTCGAACCAGCGAAGGAAGCCGGCGAGCCGCGCAGCCGGGATCTCCACATCCTGGACCACCCGCTCGCGGTCGGGATTGCCGCGCCGGCGATTGATGCGGGCGGCAACTTGATGGCGGTTCTCCAGGCCGATCAGCTTGTGGTAGACGTCGCTGCGCCGGAATCGCCGCGGCCAGATCCGCCGTACATAAGGGTTCTGCGCGCCGAAGGCGGCCGAGCACCAGAACCAGTCGGTGTCCCAGCGCCACAGATACGCCTCGGCGGTGAGGAAGTCCGTGGACCGCTGCTGGATCGACTTGTAGAAGATCTGCCGGCCGGTGTAATCACTCGTCGGTACTGCGGCGTCGCTGTTCCGCCCCAACGTCAGATACGCCTCGTCCGGGCTGAACGCGACCCCGTCGACGAAGTGCACCGGCTCGTCCCCGTAGGTGCCGTCAGCAACGATCGACTCGATCGCGGGACCGAACTCGTCGAGCTCCAGCCGCACGTGCCGCAGCGCGACGTACGGGGAGATCTTGTCCAGCTCGATCCGCAGCCGGGTGGCGTAGCCGAGTGAGCCGTAGGAGTTCGGGAAGGTCCGGAACAAGTCCGCGTGCTCGCCGGTGGGCCGGGCGGTGACGATCTCACCGGCGCCGGTGAGGATGTCCATCTCGAGCACCGACTCGTGCGGCAGCCCGGCCCGGAACGAGGACGACTCGATGCCCAGGCCGGTGACCGCGCCGCCGAGGGTGATCGTGCGTAGTTGCGGCACGACCATCGGCACCACCCCGTGGGGGAGAGTCGCGGCGACCAGGTCCTCGTAGGTACACATGCCCTGGACGTCGGCCGTCCGCCCGGCGGGGTCGACGCTGATCACCCCGGTCAACCCGGAGACGTCCAGCCCGGGGGTCTCCACCGCGGTCCGCGGCCGGAAGAGATTGGAACTGCGTTTCGCGAGCCGAACCGGGGCCCCCGATGGAATGCGCTGATAGGACTCTCGCAACCGACCTACCGCTTGATCGTGCTCGAGAGTCGAGGCCAGAACCGATGTCGAGGGCACCGATCCAAAATACTCCGAGAAACGCCCGGCGGCACGGATTTTCGCCCGACCTCGAGCGGGCTTTAGGACCACCCGGTCCAGTGGTGCTACAGCGCCCGAAAACATTCTCCATAGCGATGTCGAGGCGCCGGCCACGGCTCCGACGTACCCGGTGAGCGGCTCGAAAACTGTCAGGAGGTGCGAGTAAGTTGCGGGTCATGGCTGATGTGGTGAAGGCGGTGCTGCCGTGGGAGGACCCGGACAGCTTCCTCGGCGGACTCCCGGCGCGCGTCGACGCGGAGTACTACGCGGGCGGTGACCTGCCGGCGTCCCTGGACGAGGTCGAGTTCTACGTGCCCAGTTACATGGGCTCGTCCGAGGTGGTCGAGGTCATCGCGCGGATGCCGGCACTCAAGGTCGTGCAGACCCAGACGGCCGGGTTCGAGAACCTGCTGCCGCATCTGCGCGACGGAGTCACGTTGTGCAATGCCCGGGGCGTCCACGATGCGTCCACCGCGGAGCTCGCGGTCGGCCTGATCCTGTCGACGTACCGGCGGCTGCCGCGCGCCGTGACCAACCAGGAGCGCGGCGAGTGGCCCACGTCGTACGCCGAGCTGGACGACTCGCTCGCCGACCGGACCGTACTGATCCTCGGCTACGGCTCGATCGGGGAGGCGCTCGAGCGGCGGCTGGACGGGTTCGAGTGCGACATCATCCGAGTCGCGAGGCGGGCGCGGGAAGGCGTCCACCCGATCTCGGCGCTGCCGGACCTGCTGCCGCGCGCCGACGTCGTCGTGCTGCTGACTCCGGCGACTGACGAGACCCGGGGGATGGTCGACGCGAAGTTCCTCGCGCAACTGAAGGACGGCGCGCTGCTGGTGAACGTCGCGCGCGGTGTCGTCGTGGACACGGACGCGTTGCTCGCCGAGCTGAGCACCGAGCGGATCAGTGCCGCGCTGGACGTGACGGACCCCGAGCCGTTGCCCGCCGGCCATCCGCTGTGGTCCGCTCCGAACGTACTGATCAACCCGCATCGCGGCGGTGCCTCGACGGCGTTCGCGCCGCGGGTGGCCCGGCTGGTGCGGGCCCAACTGGAGCGCTATGCCAAGGGTGAACCGCTGATCAACGTGGTGGCGGGGCCGCCGCGATAACCACAAGGAGGGGACGACGATGTCCGAGGCCGTACTGCTGATCGGGACCAAGAAGGGGCTCTGGATCGGCCGGAGCGACGCCGAGCGCCAGAAGTGGACGCTCGACGGGCCGAAGTTCGAGATGCAGGGCGTCTACTCCGTCGGCGTCGACACCCGCGGCGACCGGCCGCGGCTGTTCGCGGGCGGGACCAGCGAGCACTGGGGCCCGGCGGTCTTCCACTCCGACGACCTCGGCGAGACCTGGGACGAGCCACCGGAGGGATCGATCGGGTTCCCCAAGGACACCGAGACGTCGCTCGAGCGGGTCTGGCAGATCCAGCCCGCGGCGGCCGGCGAGCCGGGCGTCGTGTACGCCGGTGCGCAGCCCTCGTCGTTGTGGAAGTCGACCGACGGAGGAGTCAGGTTCGAGCTGGTCCGCGGGCTGTGGGACCACCCGCACCGCAAGGAGTGGGGCGAGGGCTTCGGCGGCCAGGCGATCCACACCGTCCTGCCGCACCCCACCGATCCGCAGAAGATCAGCGTCGCCATGTCCACCGGCGGGGTCTACCGGACCGCGGACGGCGGCAAGTCCTGGGAGCCGGCGAACCAGGGCATCAAGGCGTACTTCATGCCCGACCCCTGGCCCGAGTTCGGCCAGTGCGTGCACAAGCTCGCCGCCCACCCGGACGTGCCGGAGCGGATGTTCGCGCAGAACCACCACGGCGTCTACCGCTCCGACGACGGCGGCACGATCTGGAAGTCGATCGCGGACGGGCTGCCGTCGGACTTCGGGTTCCCGATCGTCGTGCACCCGCACGAGCCCGAGACGGTCTACGTCTTCCCGCTGATCGCCGACGGGAACCGGATCCCCACCGACGCGAAGTGCCGCGTCTACCGGTCGCGAGACGCCGGATCCACCTGGGAACCGCTGTCGAACGGCCTGCCCGACGTCCCGTCGTACGCGCCTGTACTCCGGGACGCGCTGTGCGTGGATCAGAGCGAGCCAGCCGGCGTGTACGTCGGCACGCGCGACGGTTGCGTCTACGCGAGCGCGGATTCCGGCGACACCTGGACCGAGGTGGCCCGCCACCTGCCCGACGTACTGACTGTCCGCGCCGCGGTCGTCTGAGGTGATGCGGAGATGTTGGTAGGAGTGAAACTGCCGACCGTACTGCGCCCGTTCGCGGGCGGCGCCGAGCGGTTGGAGGTGGAGCCGGGCGAAGCGACGGTGGGCGCCGTGTTCGCCGCTTTGGAGGCGGCGCATCCGGCGCTGCGGCGCCGCCTGACCGATGACCAGGGTGCTCTCCGGCGTCACGTCAACGTGTTCCTGGCCAGCGACAACGTCCGCGATCTCGACGGCCTCGACACCAAACTGACCGACGGCGACGAACTCCTGATCCTGCCCAGCGTCGCGGGCGGCTGACGGAGCCCGAAAACAAAAGACTGTTTCTGGTGGAGTTCCGTGGCTAGCGTCGGTCGGCATGAGCGGCGAAGTAGTTCTCCTGACCGGACCACCTGGAGCGGGCAAGACGACCGTGGCCGAACTGGTCGCGGGCGACGCGGCGAGGCCGACGGTGCACGTGACGACCGACCAGTTCTACCGCGCGATCCGCACCGGCTTCGTGCTGCCCTACCTGCCGGAATCCCAACGCCAGAACGAGGTCGTCATCGAGGCGATCGTCTCGGCCGTCGTCGCCTTCGCGCGCGGCGGCTACGACGTGGTGGTCGACGGGATCATCGGCCCCTGGTTCCTGCCGCCCTTCCGGGCCGCCGCGGAGCGGGACCAGCTGACCCTGTCGTACGTCGTACTGCGTCCCGATCTGGCGACGACCCTCGACCGAGCCAAGCAGCGGGTGGGTGACGAACTGAAGGACGTCACCGCCATCACCGGCCTCCACGGCGCGTTCGCCGACCTCGGAGACTTCGAGAAGCACACGATCGACAGCAGCCAACTGGATGCCGACCAGTCAGCCGCCGCGGTCAGACAGGCAGTCGCCTCGGGCCAGTACCGGCTCACCGGACCGTCGGCGTCGATGATCGTCCTCGACTGAGCCATTGCCCGGCCTTCGGGGAGAGTCGCGGAACAGTACTCGGTAGGGGGTCGGCAGTCTTGTCGGCTTCGCGCTCCTACAGTGAGTTCTATGGATGCTGAGCCGGATATCAAGCCGCGGAGCCGGACCGTCACCGATGGGCTGGAGGCGACCGCCTCGCGGGGCATGCTGCGGGCGGTCGGGATGGGCGACGACGACTGGGCCAAGCCGCAGATCGGCGTAGCGTCCAGCTGGAACGAGATCACCCCGTGCAACCTGTCCCTGGACCGGCTCGCGAAGGCGGTCAAGGACGGCGTGCACGCGGCCAGTGGTTATCCGCTCGAGTTCGGCACGATCAGCGTGTCCGACGGGATCTCGATGGGTCACGTCGGCATGCACTACTCGCTGGTGAGCCGCGAGATCATCGCCGACTCGGTCGAGACCGTGATGGAGGCCGAGCGGCTGGACGGCTCGGTGCTGCTGGCCGGCTGTGACAAGTCGCTGCCGGGCATGCTGATGGCCGCCGCCCGCCTCGACCTCGCCTCGGTCTTCCTGTACGCCGGGTCGATCATGCCGGGCCGCCTCGGCGACAAAGACGTCACGATCATCGACGCGTTCGAGGCCGTCGGCGCCTGCGCCCGCGGGCTGATCAGCCGCGAGGAGGTCGACGCGGTCGAGCGCGCGATCTGCCCGGGCGAAGGCGCCTGCGGCGGCATGTACACCGCGAACACGATGGCCTCAGCCGCCGAAGCGCTCGGTATGTCGCTCCCGGGCTCGGCGGCACCGCCGGCCGTGGATCGCCGCCGGGACGGGTTCGCCCGCAAGTCCGGCGAAGCGGTGGTGAACCTGCTGGCCAAGGGGATCACGGCCCGCCAGATCCTGACCAAGGAGGCGTTCGAGAACGCGATCGCCGTGGTGATGGCGCTCGGCGGCTCGACGAACGCGGTACTGCACCTGCTCGCGATCGCGCGGGAGGCGGAGGTCGACCTCGCCCTCGACGACTTCAACCGGATCGGCGACAAGGTCCCGCACCTGGGCGATCTCAAGCCGTTCGGGCGCTACGTGATGACGGACGTCGACCGGGTCGGCGGCATCCCGGTGGTGATGCGGGCCCTGCTCGACGCCGGACTGCTGCACGGCGACTGCCTGACCGTGACGGGCAAGACGCTGGCCGAGAACCTCGCCGACATCGCCCCGCCCGACGTGGACGGCACGATCATCCGCGCGCTGGACCGGCCGATCCACGGCACCGGCGGCATCACCATCCTCAAGGGCACGCTGGCGCCGGAAGGTGCGGTCGTGAAGAGCGCGGGCTTCGACTCGGACGTGTTCGAGGGGACCGCCCGGGTGTTCGACGGCGAGCGCGGCGCGATGGACGCGGTCGAGGACGGCTCGATGAAGGCCGGCGACGTGGTCGTGATCCGCTACGAGGGCCCGAAGGGCGGGCCGGGGATGCGCGAGATGCTCGCTGTCACCGGCGCGATCAAGGGCGCCGGCCTGGGCAAGGACGTCCTGCTGCTGACCGACGGCCGCTTCTCCGGCGGTACTACGGGACTGTGCGTCGGCCATGTCGCCCCGGAAGCGGTGGACGGCGGCCCGATCGCGTTCGTCCGCGACGGGGATCGCATCACCCTGGACGTGAAGAACCGGACCCTCGAACTGCACGTGGAGCCGGAGGAACTCGAACGGCGCCGCGAGGGCTGGACCCCCAGAACCCCGGCGATCACCAAGGGCGTGCTCGGGAAGTACCGCCGTCTCGTCGGTTCCGCCTCCGAGGGCGCGGTGTGCATCTGACGACTTAGACTGTTCAAAAGTAAGACGAGCATCTCAGCTGGTGGGACGGAAGTCCGCCAGGCTTGACCGGATCGAGGAGAGTCGGCAATGGTGACTGCATGCGATCGATTCTCCTCGTACTTGTGCGGCGCGCCGACTGACGCGACCCTGAGTCGAGCGCGCCCCCTTCAGCCCACCCGGCGGAGGGGGTTTTCTGTTGTCAGGGCAGGTTTCCGTGATCCGGGAGCCGGCCCTCGGGCCCCAGGGCCGAGGACGATCGATCGCCGAACGGCCAAGAAAAGAACCACCGTGACTGACAAGGGAAGGCACTCATGAGTGAGCAGCTGACCGGGGCACAGGCTCTGATCCGCGCACTGGAACATGCCGGAGTGGACACCGTCTTCGGCATCCCGGGCGGGGCGATCCTCCCGGCGTACGACCCGATGCTCGACTCGACCCAGATCCGCCACATCCTGGTACGTCACGAGCAGGGCGCCGGGCACGCGGCCCAGGGTTACGCCTCGGCGACCGGCAAGACCGGCGTCTGCATGGCGACCTCCGGGCCGGGCGCGACCAACCTGGTGACGCCGATCGCCGACGCGTACATGGACTCGGTGCCGCTGGTGGCGATCACCGGGCAGGTCGCGAGCGCCGCGATCGGCACGGACGCCTTCCAGGAGGCCGACATCCGCGGCATCACGATGCCGATCACCAAGCACAACTTCCTGGTCAACGACCCGAACGAGATCGCCGGCACGATCGCGGAGGCCTTCCACATCGCGAGCACCGGCCGGCCCGGCCCGGTGCTGGTCGATGTCACCAAGGACGCGATGCAGGCGAAGGTCGACTTCCGCTGGCCGACCGAGCTCTCGCTGCCCGGCTACCGCCCGGTGACCCGCCCGCACCCCAAGCAGGTGCGCGAGGCGGCCCGGCTGATCGCCGCGTCCGACAAGCCCGTCCTGTACGTCGGCGGCGGCGTCATCCGGGCCAAGGCGAACGTCGAGCTCAAGCAGCTCGCCGAGCAGCTCGGCATCCCGGTGGTCACCACCCTGATGGCGCGGGGCGCGTTGCCCGACACCCACGAGCTGCACTTCGGCATGCCCGGCATGCACGGCTCGGTGTCGGCCGTCGGCGCGCTGCAAAGGTCTGATCTCCTGATCTGTCTGGGTGCGCGGTTCGACGACCGGGTGACCGGCAAGCTCGACTCGTTCGCCCCCGAGGCGAAGGTGATCCACGCGGACATCGACCCGGCCGAGATCGGCAAGAACCGCGCCGCCGACGTGCCGATCGTGGGTGACTGCAAGGAGGTCATCGTCGACCTGATCGCGGCGCTGAACAGCGAGATCGCGAGCAGCGGCCGGACCCCGGACTACTCCGCCTGGCGGGGCCTGCTGGAGTCGGTGCGGGCGAAGTACCCGGTCGGGTACGACGAGCCGGAGGACGGCAGCCTGTCCCCGCAGTACGTGATCCAGCGGATCGGGCAGATCGCCGGCCCGGACGCGATCTACACCAGCGGCGTCGGCCAGCACCAGATGTGGGCCGCGCACTACCTGCCGTTCGAGAAGCCGCTGCACTGGCTGAACTCCGGCGGCCTCGGCACGATGGGGTACTCCGTGCCCGCCGCGATGGGCGCCAAGGTGGCCCGGCCGGACAAGACGGTGTGGGCGATCGACGGCGACGGCTGCTTCCAGATGACCAACCAGGAGCTCGTCACCTGTGCGCTGGAGGGCATCCCGATCAAGGTCGCGGTGATCAACAACCAGTCGCTGGGCATGGTCCGGCAGTGGCAGACGCTGTTCTACGACAAGCGCTACTCCAACACCGACCTGCACTCCGCGCGGATCCCGGACTTCGCCAAGCTGGCCGAGGCGATGGGCGGGGTCGGTCTGCGCTGCTCGGACAAGGAGTCCGTCGACGCCACGATCGAGAAGGCGATGGCGGTCACCGACGCGCCGGTGGTGGTCGACTTCGTCGTGCACCGCGACGCGATGGTCTGGCCGATGGTCGCGGCCGGCACCAGCAACGACGACATCCAGATCGCCCGCGACATGGCCCCGAACTGGGACTCGGAGGAGCTGTAGAGATGAGCAAGCACACGCTTTCGATCCTGGTGGAGAACAAGCACGGGGTACTGGCCCGGGTGGCGGCGCTGATCTCGCGGCGCGGGTTCAACATCGACTCGCTGGCGGTCGGGCCGACCGAGCACCCCGAGGTGTCCCGGATGACCATCGCGGTCAGCGTGGACGAGCAGCCGCTGGAGCAGATCACCAAGCAGCTGAACAAGCTGGTGAACGTGATCAAGATCGTCGAGCTCGAGCCGACCGCGACCGTGCAGCGCGAACTGCTGCTGGTGAAGGTCAAGGCGGACACCCTGAGCAGGGGACAGGTGCTGGAGACCGTCCAGCTGTTCCGCGCGAAGGTGGTGGACGTCACTCCGGACGCGATCACCATCGAGGCCACCGGTAACCCCGAGAAGCTCGAAGCCATGCTCCGGGTGCTGGAACCCTTCGGCGTCCGTGAGTTGGTCCAGTCCGGCATGGTCGCGATCGGCCGGGGCAGCCGCTCCATCTCCGACCGCACCCTGCGCCCGGTCCCGGTCCCGCCGCCGCACGTGGCGTCCGGGGCGCCGGCCCTGCAGGCCCGCCCGGCCGGTCAGCCCAGTCCGGCGGGTCAGTCCAGCCCGGCGGGTCAGCCGAGCCCGGCGGGTCAGCCGAGCCCGGCGAACCAGGCCGCCGCGAACGGGTCCACCCCACCGTCCCACCCGGTGCCGGCGCCGCCGCCGGGTCACCGCCCCGCCCCGGCCCGCCAGGGCTGAGGCAACCACCCCGGCCCACCACGGGCCGGGGGCGGAATTCCCGCGGCCGGCACCGACGTACAGACCGTCAGTCGACCCCCTCTCAAGAAATCAAGGAGACGAGCTCCAAGTGGCAGCTGAAATGTTCTACGACGACAACGCCGACCTGTCGGTGATCCAGGGCCGCAACGTGGCCGTGCTCGGCTTCGGCAGCCAGGGCCACGCCCACGCGCTGTCGCTGCGCGACTCCGGTGTCGACGTCCGGGTCGGCCTGCCGGAGGGCTCGAAGAGCCGCGCCAAGGCCGAGGCCCAGGGCCTGCGGGTGCTGACCCCGTTCGAGGCGTGCGAGGAGGCCGACGTGATCGTCGTGCTCGCACCGGACCCGGCCCAGCGGTCGCTGTACAAGGAGGCCATCGAGCCGAACCTGGTGGACGGCGACGCGCTCGTCTTCGGCCACGGCTTCAACATCCGGTTCGGTTACATCAAGCCCCCGGCCGGCGTCGACGTGTTCATGGTCGCGCCGAAGGGCCCGGGACACCTGGTCCGTCGTGAGTTCAGCGAAGGCCGCGGCGTGCCGGTGCTCGTCGCCGTCGAGCAGGACCCGACCGGCAAGGCCTGGGACCTCGCGCTGTCCTACGCCAAGGGTATCGGCGGCCTCCGCGCCGGCGGCATCAAGACCACCTTCACCGAGGAGACCGAGACCGACCTGTTCGGTGAGCAGGCCGTCCTCTGCGGTGGTGTCTCCGCGCTGATCCAGGCCGGCTTCGAGACGCTGACCGAGGCCGGCTACCAGCCCGAGGTCGCGTACTTCGAGTGCCTGCACGAGCTCAAGCTGATCGTCGACCTGATCTACGAAGGCGGCATCGCCAAGCAGCGCTGGTCGGTCTCCGACACCGCCGAGTACGGCGACTACGTGTCCGGCCCGCGGATCATCGACGCGTCGGTGAAGGCGCGGATGAAGGACGTCCTGAACGACATCACCGACGGCACCTTCGCGGCTCGCTTCATCGCCGACCAGGACGCCGGCGCGCCGGAGTTCGCCGAGTTCCGCAAGCAGAGCGAGGAGCACCCGATCGAGGCGGTCGGCAAGGAACTCCGCGGTCTGATGGCCTGGGTCAAGTCGCACGACGACGACTACGTCGAGGGCAGCGCGGCTCGCTGACGAGCGGTATCCGAGCAGTACTCCGGACGTCCGGGTCGCCGTCGGCGGCCCGGACGTCCGCTATTTGCCCAGGTGTCGGCCGGATCTTTGACACAATCAGTGACGCGCGGGATCTGGGCGGGTGATCAGGGAGGTCGGGGATGGCGGAGGACGGCAGGCGTGAGCTGCCGCGGCCGCCTCGCCGCGTCCCGCCGGCGGGCGCTCAGCCGCCGACGTCAATCGAGCCGCCGCCGGGTCGTCCGCTCGGCCGGCCGGAGGCAGGATCTGCCCCGCCGTACGGCGGCGACCCCCGCGGCGGCGCCGCAGGCAGCGACCGGGGGTACGGGCAGGGCGGCGACCCGGGGTATGGCGGCCAGGGGTATGGGTCGGGCGGGGGGTGGAGCGGCGGGCCGGGGTACCAGTCGGGTGGTCAGCCGATGCCGCCGCGGTTCCGCCTGCGGTTCCTCGTACCGCTGATGGTGTTCGTCCTGGTGCTCGGCGCCGGGGCCGGCTGGCTGGTCCGGGAGGACAGCCTGCGCCTGGACACCGAGGATGTACTGGCGAAGTCCGGCCCAAGCGTCGTCCGGGTGCTGGCGACCACCTGCGAGGGCACCGGCCTGGCGACCGGAGTACTGCTCGAGGGTGGCCTCATCCTGACCAACGCCGCGGCGATCAAGCAGCCGATGTCGATCGCCTTCGTCACCGCCGACGGCCGGGTACGCCGGGCCAACTCGCTCGGCAGCAGCTCCGACGGAGTGGCCCTGCTCCGGATGGTCGGCCGGCTGGACGGGTCCGGCGCCGAACTGGCTCTCGACGAACCGGCCGAGCGCGCCGAGCGGGCCGTCCTCGGCTTCATCCAGAACGGCTCGCAGACCATCCAGCCGCTCGGTACGGCGAAGGAACCGAAACCGCTGCCGTCGGTGCTCAACCAGACCAAGCTGGGATCACCCGTGCTGGACAAGTCGGGCCGCGTGCTCGGGCTCATCACCGGCGACACCGTCCCCACCGCGAAGGTGGTCCCGCTCAGCCGGCTGCGCCAGTACGTCGTACCGGACGCGCCCGCGGTCACTGCGGAACCGGGCGGGACCTGTGAGCGCTCGCGTGGCCCGCAGGTCCCGATCACGCCGGAGTTGCTGGTCGCGAACACGCCGCTGGCCGGTGAGGCGCAGAGCGTGCTCGGGAACTACCTGACCACGATGAACAAGCACGACTTCGGTGCGGTCCGCGAGTTCTACACCCCCCGGCTCGCCAAGCACCTCAGCGAGGCCAGGGACCGGGCGAGTCACCAGACGTTCTTCGGGTTCGGCGCCAGGATCGTCGAGGTCAGCCAGTCCGGCAACTACGTCAACGCCAGGATGACCTTCACCGTGCTGTTCTCGCCGAACAGCAACGGCGCGCTGGGGAAGAGCTGCAACCGGCTGGACAACCGCTACCGGCTGCTCCGGGTGAACGGCAAGCTGCTGCTCGACCAAGCCACCTCGGTCACCCAGGCGCAGAGCTGCGACACCGACTGAGCCGTACCGGATGCTGACCCGACGGACACGGCGAACCCCGACCAGGTAGCATCGTATCCAGCGGGCACAGCGCGGTGCTCTGAATCTTCGAGCCCCTACCGCTTCTGCAGGAGATGTCTCCATGACTGTCGCAGCCCGACCTGTCGTCCTGATCGCCGAAGAACTCTCCCCGGCCACCGTCGAGGCGCTCGGCCCCGACTTCGAGATCCGGCACGCCAACGGCGCCGACCGCGCCGAGCTGATCCCGGCCATCGCCGACGTCGACGCCATCCTGATCCGGTCGGCCACAAAGGTGGACGCCGAGGCGCTGGCAGCCGCCAAGAGGCTGAAGGTCGTCGCCCGCGCCGGTGTCGGCCTGGACAACGTCGACGTGAAGGCCGCTACCCAGGCCGGCGTGATGGTCGTCAACGCGCCGACCTCCAACATCGTCAGCGCCGCCGAGCTCGCCGTCGCGCTGCTGCTGGCCGCGTCCCGCCGGGTCCCGGCCGCCGACCTCTCGCTGAAGAACGGCGAGTGGAAGCGCAGCAAGTTCTCCGGCGTCGAGCTGTACGAGAAGACCGTCGGCATCGTCGGGCTGGGCAAGATCGGCGTCCTGGTCGCGCAGCGGCTGGCCGCCTTCGGCATGAACGTGATCGCCTACGACCCGTACGTGCAGGCCGGCCGCGCCGCCCAGATGGGGGTCCGGCTCGCCTCCCTGGACGAGCTGCTCGCGGCCAGCGACTTCATCTCCGTGCACCTGCCGAAGACGCCGGAGACGATCGGCCTGATCGGCGACGAGCAGCTGCACAAGGTGAAGCCCGAGGTCATCATCGTGAACGCGGCCCGCGGCGGCATCGTCGACGAGGCAGCGCTGTACTCCGCGCTGAAGGAGGGCCGCGTCGCCGGCGCCGGCCTGGACGTGTTCGCCACGGAGCCGTGCACCGACTCCCCGCTGTTCGAGTTCGAGAACGTCGTCGCCACCCCGCACCTGGGCGCCTCCACCGAGGAAGCGCAGGAGAAGGCCGGGATCGCGGTCGCCAAGTCCGTCCGGCTCGCGCTGTCCGGTGAGCTCGTCCCCGACGCGGTCAACGTCCAGGGCGGCGTGATCGCCGAGGACGTCCGGCCCGGCATCGCGCTGACCGAGAAGCTCGGCCGGATCTTCACCGCCCTGGCCGGTGGCGTCGCCCAGCAGCTCGACGTCGAGGTCCGCGGCGAGATCACGCAGTACGACGTGAAGGTGCTCGAGCTGGCCGCGCTGAAGGGTGTCTTCGCGGACGTCGTCGAGGACAACGTGTCCTACGTGAACGCTCCGCTGCTGGCGGCCGAGCGTGGCCTCGAGGTCCGGCTCATCACCGACCACGACAGCCCGGAGCACCGCAACCTGATCACCCTGCGCGGCACCCTCGCCGACGGCGGCCAGGTGTCGGTGTCCGGCACGCTGGTCGGCGTGAAGCAGTCCGAGCGGCTGGTCGAGATCGACGGCTTCGACCTGGAGGTCGAGCTGTCCGAGCACCTGGCGTTCCTGAGCTACGAGGACCGGCCGGGCATCGTCGGCCAGGTCGGCCGGATCCTGGGCGAGTCCGACATCAACATCGCCGGCATGCAGGTCAGCCGCGACCGCAAGGGCGGCAAGGCGCTGGTCGCGCTGAGCGTGGACTCCACCATCACCCCCGCGATCCTCGACGACATCGCCACCGCGGTGCAGGCCGACACCGCCCGCACCGTCGACCTCGAGGTCTGACCGACGACACCCCCGGGCCCGCAAGTGACCCGGGGGTAAGGGCAGACTGGTCGCCAAGGACCGGCCTGCCGCCCGCAGGCGCATGGCGGCCGGCCAGGGCCCAGGTTCTCCCACCGGGAGAGCCTGGGCCCACCTTTGTTCACGGCGTTGGAGTACTCAGCGCCTGGTAGCGAGGAGTACTGCGGCGTCGGGGGCGACCATCACCTCGACGGTGGTGAAGCGCTTGTCCTGGAGCCAGTCCTGGCGCAGCGTGTCGACGCGGCCTTCGTACATCGGGGGCCAGCCCATCGACGGGGTGAAGTCGTCCAGGACGACGAAGCCGCCTGGCTCGACGGCCTCGGCGACCACGTCGCGGGCGGAGAGCTTGGCCTCGCGGGCGTCCACGAACAGCAGCGAGAACGGGCCCCGCTCGATCAGCGCGGTCCAGTCCGCCGCCAGCACCTCGATCCGGCCGTCGTCGGCGAACAGTTCCGCGACCACCTGGGCCAACTGCGGGTCACTCTCGGCGGTGACGATCTTGGTGCCCTCGGTCGCGCCGTGCCGCAGCCAGGCCGAACCGACCCCGCAGCCGGTGCCGACCTCGCCGAGCGTCCCGGTGCGTGAGGCCGCCAAGGTGGCGAGCAGCCGACCGGTCTCGTTGCGGGTCGCACTGACGAATCCACGCCGGCCGGACAGGCTGAGGGCCGCTGAAACCAGCGGCGGAAGTTCTGGGGGAGCGCTCACCGGTTGAGACTTGCACAGCATCGGGCCAGCCTTGTCACTGGGATCTCATATTGCGGGACAGGCTGCCCGCATTGTGGCGAATTAGTCGGACGTCAGAGTATCTTCGTCCCCATCATGCAGTTCGCGGTACGCCTTATTCGCTGCCGCGCCGGGGTTCGCTAAGGCCGACCCCCCGGCGCGGGTTCCGGCGTACCTCCCGCCCGGTAGCGCCATCGTCGGCCGTTTTGACAGCGAGTCCGAACGGGAGAGCAGCATGTACGAGATGTATCCGGCCAACTGGAAGGTCGTCGACGGACGCGAGCGCAAGGCCGCCCGCCGTCGCCGCCCCGCCCCACGCCAGGCCGAGACCCAGCCAGTGCAAGAGGCCATGAACCGCCGCGACAACGGGGGAGAACCCAAGAAGTGAGCACGCAACAGACCTTCACGCTGGCCGTCGTCGGTGGCGACGGGATCGGACCCGAGGTCACCGTGGAGGCCCTCAAGGTCCTCGACGCGGTCAGCGCGAACTACGGCGTCACCTTCCAGCGGACCGAGTACGACCTCGGCGCCAAGCGCTGGCACGCGACCGGCGAGACGCTGCCGGACGCCGAACTCGAGGAGATCCGCCGGCACGACGCGATCCTGCTCGGCGCCGTCGGCGACCCGACCGTGCCGTCCGGCGTGCTCGAGCGCGGCCTGCTGCTGAAGCTCCGGTTCGCCCTCGACCACTACGTGAACCTGCGGCCGTCGAAGATCTACCCGTCGGTCGGCTCGCCGCTGGCGAACCCGGGCGAGGTCGACTTCGTCGTCGTCCGCGAGGGCACCGAGGGCCCGTACGTCGGCAACGGCGGCGCGCTCCGGGTCGGTACGCCGGCCGAGATCGCCACCGAGGTCTCGGTCAACACCGCGTACGGCGTCGAGCGGGTCGTCCGCGACGCGTTCGCCCGGGCGCAGGCACGGCCGCGCAAGAAGCTGACGCTGGTCCACAAGAACAACGTGCTGGTGCACGCCGGTCACCTGTGGAAGCGGACCGTCGACGCCGTCGCGACCGAGTTCCCCGAGATCACCGTGGACTACCTGCACGTGGACGCGGCGACGATCTTCCTGGTCACCGACCCGGCCCGGTTCGACGTGATCGTCACCGACAACCTGTTCGGCGACATCATCACCGACCTGGCCGCCGCGATCAGCGGCGGCATCGGCCTGGCCGCGAGCGGCAACATCAACCCGGACAAGACCGCGCCGAGCATGTTCGAGCCGGTGCACGGCTCCGCGCCGGACATCGCCGGCCAGCAGAAGGCGGACCCGACGGCAGCGATCCTGTCCACCGCGCTGCTGTGCGACCACCTCGGCCTGACCGAGGCGGCGGCCGCGATCGAGGCCGCCGTGACGGCCGACATCGAGGAGCGCACCGGCGCCGCCCGGACCACGGCGGAGATCGGTGACGCGATCGCCAAGCGCGCTGCAGGCTGACGGTGTGGAATGAGCTGGGAGAGGCTCGCATGACCACTTCGGCTAGAGGTACGGTGCCGCTATGAGCGCCGATCTAGAGTTCACCGTTGAGCCAAACACCCAACCGGCCAGCGACGACCAGCGCGCCCAGACCCTGGCGAACCCGGGATTCGGGCAGAACTTCTCCGACCACATGGCGATCGCCACGTGGACCCGCGAGAACGGCTGGCACGACGCGAGGATCACCGCCTTCGGTCCGCTGGAGCTTTCTCCCGCGACCTCGGTGTTCCACTACGCCCAGACCATCTTCGAGGGGATGAAGGCCTACCGCCACCCCGACGACTCGATCCACCTGTTCCGGCCGGAGGCCAACGCGGCCCGGTTCGCCAAGTCCGCCCACCGGCTCGCCCTGCCGGAACTGCCGGAGGCGGCCTTCCTGGACTCGCTGCGCAAACTGGTCGAGGTCGACAGGGCCTGGGTCCCCGCCGGTGGCGAGACCTCGCTGTACCTGCGGCCCTTCATGTTCGGCTCCGACCCGTTCCTCGGCGTCCGCCCGTCCGCGCAGGTGACGTACTGCGCGATCGCGTCGCCGGCCGGCTCGTACTTCGCCAACGGCGTCAAGCCGGTCCGGATCTGGCTGAGCGAGGAGTACACCCGGGCGGCCCCCGGTGGCACCGGCGCGGCCAAGACGGGTGGCAACTACGCCTCGTCGCTGCTCGCCCAGGCCGAGGCCATCGAGCAGGGCTGTGACCAGGTCGCCTTCCTCGACGCGGTCGAGAAGAAGTGGATCGAGGAACTCGGCGGGATGAACCTGTACTTCGTCCTCGACGACAACTCCGTCGCCACGCCCGAACTGTCCGGCACGATCCTCGAGGGCATCACCCGCGACTCGATCCTCAAGCTCGTCACCGACCTCGGCTACACCGTCACCGAGCGGAAGATCTCGATCGACGAGTGGCGCGAGGGTGCCGCGTCGGGGCGGATCCGCGAGGTCTTCGCCTGCGGCACGGCCGCGGTGATCACCCCGGTCGCCTCGCTGAAGTGGAACGGCGGCGAGGTCCAGGTGGCCGACGGCAACGGTGGCCCGGTCACCGGCGCGGTCCGCTCAGCCCTGCTGGACGTCCAGTACGGCCGCACCAAGGACCCGCACAACTGGATGACGAAGGTCTGCTGACACCGCTGGTTCACAGCATCTTCTCAGCTGTCGGTAACGCTGCTCAGTCCTCGGGTTGGATAGGGTCGAGTCACCCGTTTCCAACCCGAGGGCAGGCAATGAGCAGCTTTCCGGACGATGTCGAGGCCTACTACGCGGAACTCGCGGACCGGCGCGACTGGCCGGCCGAGACGCGGCAGGCCGTCCGGCTGACGGTGGAGCTGATCAGGGACCTCGACCGCGGCACCGCGGCCCGGACCTACGGGGCCCGCGCGGACGAGAACGGCACCGACTGGCTGTTCGAGGCGGTCTGGCACGAGCGTGAGTGGGTCGTCGTCCGGCAGCTGCAGGTCGCCGAGGACGGCAGCATCGCGCGGTACTGGTGGCAGCGGGTGGAGGACGACGAGGGCAGCCTCACGGACCAGGCGCTGGACCGGGACGAGTGGGGTCTGCGGCCGCTGAGCCGGGAGGACTTCTACACCGCGTGGGACGACCCGGGCTGGTCGCTCACCGCCTGAACCCTTCGATATCTGGACTCGCGCGGGCGCCGCAGTACTGGTCGGCGTACTGGATGTTCGCGTTTCGAGACAATCCGCCACTCCGTGGAACTCGTGTGGCAAACTGCCAATTGTCATGAAGAACTACCAGGGCATCATTAGCTAGGCGCGCTCAGCAAGCACCACCTGAGCGCGCAGACCTCTCGCACCTTGCGGGAGGTTTTTTGTTTGCCCCAGACCAGCACAGCCCTGCCCCCACCGGAAGGCGAACCCGTGAGCACATCCGACGAGTTCCATGTCTACGACACGACCCTGCGCGACGGCGCGCAGCAGGAGGGGCTGGCGCTGTCGGTGGCCGACAAGATCGCCATCGCGCAGCACCTGGACGACCTGGGGGTCGGCTTCATCGAGGGCGGCTGGCCGGGTGCGGTGCCCAAGGACACGGAGTTCTTCGAGCGGGCCCGGACCGAGTTGCACTTGCGGCACGCGACCTTCGCGGCCTTCGGCGCGACCTGCAAGCCCGACACCGCGGCCGCCGCCGACCAGCAGGTCGCGGCGCTGCGCGAGTCCGGTGCCGCCGTCGTCACCTTGGTTGCCAAGAGCCACGACGCGCACGTCGAGCGGGCGCTGCGGACGACGCTCGACGAGAACCTGAGGATGGTCGCCGACACTGTCCGGCACCTGCGCGAGCACGGGCAGCGGGTCTTCCTCGACACCGAGCACTTCTTCGACGGCTACCGCGCCAACCGGGCGTACGCGCTGGAGGTGGTACGGGTGGCCGCCGAGGCCGGCGCTGACGTGGTCGCGCTCTGCGACACGAACGGCGGCACGCTGCCCCGCGAGTTGCAGGACATCGTCCGCGACGTCCTGGAGAACACCGGCGCCCGGCTCGGCATCCACGCCCACAACGACGGCGGGTGCGCGGTCGCCAACTCGATCGCCGCCGTCGAGGCCGGCTGCACGCACGTCCAGGGCACCATCAACGGGTACGGCGAACGCACCGGCAACGCGGATCTCCTCGCGGTGGTGGCGAACCTCGAACTCAAGCGCGGGATGGACCTGCTTCCGCCCGGCCGGCTGGCTGAGTCCTACCGGATCGCGCATGCGATCGCCGAAGTGACGAACGTGCCGCCCTCGCCCCGCCAGCCGTACGTCGGGGTATCGGCCTTCGCGCACAAGGCGGGTCTGCACGCCAGTGCCATCAAGGTGGACCCCGATCTCTACCAGCACACGGATCCGGCGCTGGTGGGCAACGACATGCGGATGCTGGTCTCCGAGATGGCCGGCCGGGCGAGCATCGAGTTGAAGGGCCGCGAACTCGGCTTCGACCTCGGCAACGACCGGGAACTGGTCAGCCGGGTGACGGACCGGGTGAAGGAGATGGAGGCGCGCGGCTACACGTTCGAGGCCGCGGACGCGTCGTTCGAACTGCTGCTGACCGAGGAGGCCGGCGGTGCCCGGGCGAGCTTCTTCGACGTCGAGTCGTGGCGGGTGATCACCGAGTCCCGGGCCGACGGTGAAGCCGTCTCCGAGGCGACGGTGAAACTGGTCGCGGGCGGGGATCGCGAGATCGTCACGGGCGAGGGGAACGGTCCGGTGAACGCGCTCGACCACGCGCTGCGGACCGCGATCGAGCGGGCGTATCCGGTCGTGCAGAAGTTCGACCTGCGCGACTACAAGGTCCGGATCCTCGACCAGGGCCACGGCACGGACGCGGTGATCAGAGTCCTGATCGAGACGGCCGACGGTGAGGGTTCCTGGGTGACGGTCGGCGTCGGTCACAACATCGTCGAGGCTTCCTGGGAGGCGCTGGTCGACGGCGTCACCTACGGCCTGCTTCGCCACAAGGAGGTCGTGCGATGACGATCGTCGCCACCCGGACAGAGGACGCCGAGCCCGCGTACGCCGTACCGGAGCGGGTGCTCACCACCTTCACCGCGGAGGTGGTCGAGACCCGAGGCCTGCTCGCGCGGATCGCAGTACAGCTGAACCCGTACGACGTACGCGAGTTGGCGCTGTGCCTCGAGACGTGCACGCTGCGGGTCGTCGTCGAGGGCGCCGGCTTCGACGCCGGCCGCGTCGCCGCCCGCCTCGACAAGATCGTCGGCGTCCTGGACGTCAGCTACAGCTGAGTCACTTCTTCAGCACGTCGCGGATCAGGTCGCGGGCGCGGTCCATGATCGCGGTCGGTGGTCCTAGCAGCAGGTTCTCCGCGGTGCCCTCGACGCCCGGATGCGGGTGGGTCGGAGCGATCGCTTCGGCCGCCCGGACCGCCTTGGCCATCGTGCGCAGCTTGCGGTCGTCGTACTGCTCGCGCAGCCGCGGGAACTCCTCCTGCTCCTCGTGCCTGGCGTGCGCCTCCACCTCGTCGCGGAGCTGGCTCAGCCGGGCCGTGAAACCCTCGTCGTCGGGGCCGAGCTTGTCGAGCTCGGCCAGGATCTCCTTGGCTGAGCGCTCCTCGGCGAGCCGAGCCTCCACCACCTCGTGACCGCCCGCGGCGCTCCGGGCCGCCGGATGCACCACCTCTTCCTCGGCGGTCTCGTGGATCGCGAGCAGCCGGACGAGGTCGCGGAACGTGTCACGCCGTAAGTTCCCGGTAGCGACCTCGAGCGTGACGAACAGGGATCGGATCTCGCCGTGCTGCCGGAGCAGCAGGTCGACGACATCCTCGTCCACGGTGTTGGTGGCCATGGGTGCCTCCTCAAAGCGGCTTACCGATGTGCGGTACCCGATAGCCGCCTGCCAAACCGCCTCAGGTTCGTTCGAGGTCCAGTGCCAGCGCAGCCGTCCAGCTGAAGTCCCGTGCCCCTCGCGCCTCGCCGGTGAACGGATCCACGTACTCCGCGAAGTCGGTGCCGGCCGCGAGTTCCAGAACGTCCGAGCGGAGACCGCCCGCCAGTGCGTCCTGATTCAGCGCGGAGAGGCCGCGGTGGATCAACCAGGCGGTGTTGAACCAACTCGGCCCGCGCCAGTACCTGCCAGGTTCGAAGGCAGGCCCGGTGAGGTCATAGCTGGGCACCATCCGGACCTCGCCGAGCCGGAACCGCGGCCCTCGCGCCGTCTCCAGCAACTCAGCCGCCTCCGCCAACCCCGGAACCAGCAACGGCACCAACCCAGAGATGGTGTCGGCCGCCACCAGTTCGCTGGTCTTCAAGTCGCGGGCGCGGAAGATACCGTCGGTGAACAGGGTGCTGAGAGACTTCGACAGGGCTTCAGCTGCCGACAGGTGAGGGCTCGGGTCGAGGGACAGTGCTGACGCGATGGAGGCGAGTGCGTGCTCTGAGGCGATCAGGAGAGCGTTGAAACAGGGGTCCTCCAGGGCGAAGGCGAACGGGGTAGTGGCGTCGTCGTAGCGGTGGTCGCGGTAGGTGGCGGCCAGTTGGACGTAGCGGCCGTAGTCCAGGTCGGTGGGGCGGTCGTCGTCGCTGGCGTGGTCGGTGTCGCGCCGCGTGAACGAGTCGAGCGGAGCCGGCTCGACCCGGGCGAGGGCGTCGTCCCAGGCGGGGCTGTTGTCCATGCCCGACTCCCACGGGTGCACGATCGCGACCAGGCCGTGACCGCCGAGGTCCCGGTGGTTGCGGAGATAGGCGTGCCAGGCGACCAGCTTCGGGTAGACCCGGGCGAGGAAGTTCCGGCGTACGGACTCTTGCTCGTCGGCCTGATGGGTGAGCCAGACGGCGAGCGCGTGCACCGGGGGCTGCACGATGCCCGAGGTCTCGACGCCGCCGCGGGTGGTGGCCTGCCAGAAGTCCGGGCCGGGGAAGTACGCGTCCCGGGCGACGGACGGAGAGAAGCTGATGTGCGGGATCCGCCCATCGGCCCATTGCGAGCCGAGCAGCGACTCCAGTTCCACCTGCGCCCGCCGCGCGGACAGATGCCGCAACCCGATCGCGATGAACGCGGAGTCCCAGCTCCACTGATGCGGATACAGCGAGTGCGACGGGACGGTCGAGTGCCCTGTCCAGTTGCCCAGCAGCACCTTGGAAGCTTGCGGCCCGATCACACGTACCGCCGAACCACAGCGGGGATCGAGCGAACGGCCTCGGCCGGATCTCCGCTCAGCCGGCACTCGACGGCGAGGTACCGGTCGTAGCCGACGGCATCCAGCGCGCCGAGGAAGGCGGCCCAGTCGAGATGCCCCGCGCCCGGCTGCAGCCGGTTCGAGTCGCTCAGCTGGACGTGCCCGATATAGGGCGCCGCGGCAACGATCGCGGCGGACGGATCGGCTTCCTCGATGTTCATGTGGTAGCTGTCGATGCCGATCCGGACCGAGTCCAGCCCGACCTCCTGGATCAGCTCGACCGCCTGCTCCAGCCGGTTGACCATGTGGTCCTCGTACCGGTTCAGCGGTTCCAGGAACAGCTCGACCCCCTCGGTCGCCGCGTGCTCACCGAGCTGCCGCAGCCCGTCCAGCAGTACTTCGCGGTCACCCGCCTCGTCGCGCGGCGGCTCGAACGGAGGCAGCCGCCGGGAGAACATCCCGTACGACGCCGGCGTCTGCGCGCCGAGTCCGCCGAGCTCGGCGATCACCGACAGCTGGGACTTCAGCTGCGTCAGCGCGTCCGCCCGCAGGTCCGGGTCGAACGCCCCGAAGAAGTGCAGCATGTCCACGCACACGGTCGGCATCACCACCCCGTCCGCCTGGGCCTTGCGCAGCTCGGGCAGCCGGTCGCGGAAGGACAGGTCGCCCCTGCCGCGCAACTCGATCGCCTGGTAGCCGGCCGCGACGGCGAACTCCCACTTCTCCTGCAATGTGGCCCCGGGCAACAGTTGCTCCTGGCAGGCGACCTTCATCGAAACCTCAGCGGGCATCAGAACTCCAGCAGTACTTGCAGGGCGTCGCCGGGACGCGTGTCGAGCAGGGTGTAGGCGTCGGCCGCGTCCTCGATCGGGACGCGGTGACTGATCAGGGGTTCGACGTCGACGGCGCCCTTGCCGACGAGGTCGAGGAAAGTCTTCTGGAGCCGGTCGACGGACCAGCGGCCGGCCAGTTCCAGCGGCACACCGCCGATCTGCGAGGAGATCAACTCGATCCGGTTGTGGTGGAACTCCTCGCCGAGCCGAAGCCCGTTGCCCTCACCCTGATAGAAGCCCGAGGCAACCACCCGGCCGCCCACTCCCACCGACCGAATCGCTTCGTGGAGGGCGGCGTACACGCCGGACAACTCGATGGCCGTGTCGGCGCCACCCAGACCACGGATCGCCTCGGCGGCGGTACCGGGGGCGAAGGATTCGATGGCACCGAAGCGGAGGGACTCGGTGCGGCGGGACTCGACGGCGTCGACGGTGACGACCCGGGCGCCACTGAGGGTGGCGAGGCGAGTGGCGAGGAGGCCGATCACGCCCTGGCCGAAGACGGCGACGAGTTCGCCGAGGTTGATCCGGGCGGACAGGATCGCGTTGAAGGCGATGGCGCCGACCCGGGCGAACGCGGCGGACGACAGCGAGACGCCCTCCGGCAGTTGGTGGCCGATCAGCTTCTCGGCCGGTACGACGGCCTCGCTCCGATGACCCCAGATACCCCAGACCTCGTCGCTGACCGCGAGCCCGGAAACGCCCTCGCCGACCTCGATCACCGAACCGGTCTCGGAGTAGCCCCAGCCGACGACGGGAAAGGCCACCCCCGCCTCGGCGTCGCGGAAGATGCGCGCGTCCGGGTCCCAGGTTCGGGTGAGGTACGGGTTCGTACCGCGGTACGCGGTCAATTCGGTGCCGGCCGAGATGCCCGAGTAGGCGGTCCGCACGCGGACGTGCCCCGGCGGCAGCGCCTCGGGCTTGAACTCCACCACCTCCGCCTGACGCGGGGCGGTGAACTGGACGACGCGTGCCACGGAAACCTCCAGAGCTGAGACTTAGGTCTTGTCAAAATACAATAGTCCTGATGTTATGCGTGATGTCAGTCCCCTGAGGAGGATGCATGTCACGTTTGGTCAGGGTGCTCTCCCTCGTGAGCGCGCTCCTGCTGACCGCCGGACTGCTGGTGTCCTGCGGCAACGAATCCGAAGCCGGTAACCAACGCAGCATCACCGTCTGGTCGCTCGAGAACGTCTCCGGCCGGTTGGAGACCACCCGAGCGATCCTGAAGAAGTTCACCGCCGACACCGGCATCGAGGTGAAGCTGGTCGGCGTCGACGAACCCCAGCTGCCGCAGCTGGTGATGGCCGCGGCCGCCGCCGGCAAACTGCCCGACGTGATCGGCGCGATGCCGCTCGCCGCTGTCCAGCAGATGTCGAGCAACGGCCTGCTCAACCCCGAAGCGGCCAAGCAGGTGGTCGACGCGCTCGGGGAGAAGACGTTCAACCCCCGCGCCCTCGAGCTGACCCGCAACGGCGACCAGCAGCTCGCAGTACCGTCGGACGGCTGGACGCAGCTGCTCTTCTACCGCAAGGACCTGTTCGCCGCGGCCGGGTTGCCCGCGCCGACGACGTACGAGGCGATCGAGAAGGCGGCGCAGACCCTCAACACCGGTGGCGTCGAGGGCATCTCGCTGGCGACGGATCCGGCGGATCCGTTCACCCAGCAGAGCTTCGAGCACCTGGCGCTCGCGAACGGCTGTGCGCTGGTCGGTCCGGACGGCAAGGTCGCGCTCGACAGCCCGGCCTGCAAGGACACCTTCAGGTTCTACGGCGACCTCGCCACGAAGTACTCCGCGGCCGGCACGCAGACCGTCGACTCCACCCGGGCGACGTACTTCGCGGGCAAGTCCGCGATGGTCGTCTGGTCCTCGTTCCTGCTCGACGAACTGGCCGGCCTGCGCGAGGACGCGCTGCCGAGCTGTGAGCAGTGCGCGAAGGACAAGGGCTGGCTGGCTCGCAACACCGGCGTGGTCACGGCGGTGCAGGGCCCGGACGGCAAGGCACCGGCGCAGTTCGGCGAGGTGGGCAGCTGGGCGGTGACGAAGACCGCGAAGACCGCCCCGTCCCGGCAGTTCGTCGAGTACCTGATGGACCAGGGCTACGAGGAGTGGTTCGGGATGGCCGCCGAGGGCAAGTTCCCGGTCCGGCCGGGCACCGCGGCGGATCCGGACAAGTTCGATCTGGCCTGGGACAAGGCCGACATCGGCGTCGACACCCGCAAGCCGCTCGCGTCCATCTACTCCGCGCCGGTGATCGACGAACTGCGCGACGGGCTCGGGAAGATGCAGCGCTGGGGCATCACCGAAGGGCAGGGCGCGCTGGTGGGCGCCACGCTCGGCGAGCTCCCGGTGCCGAAGGCAATCAGTGCACTGGCCAGTGGACAGGTGGACGCAGACGAGGCCGCCGACCAGGCCGACGCCGACGTCACCTCGATCCAGGATTCCCTCGGGTGAGGCGGACATGACAACTGTGACGCAACGACCTCCGGCGACCGAGCCGGAACCCGCGCGCCCGGCGCCGCGGAAGAGCACCCTGCGCGGCCAGGAGAACCGGGCCGGCCTGGTGCTGGTCTCGCCGACCCTGGTGATCGTGCTGGTCGTGGTGGTGCTGCCGATCCTCTGGACGATCGTGCTCGCCTTCCAGAACGTCCGGCTGGTCGACATCCAGAGCCAGGGCCTGTTCGGCAACTGGACGCTGGACAACCTCGAACGGGTCTTCAGCTCACCGGGCTTCTGGTCCTCGCTGTGGACCACCGTGGTCTACACGATCGGGTCGACCCTCGGCTCGATCCTGGTCGGCTTGGTCGCAGCGCTCGCGCTGCGCAAGCCCTTCCCCGGCCGCTTCCTGGTCCGCGGCGCGATGCTGCTCCCGTACGTCGCTCCGGTGGTGGCCGTCGCGTTCGTCTGGCAGGTCCTGCTCAGCCCCGACCTCGGGGTGGTGAACCACTGGGGAATGAACGTGTTCGGCTGGGACCGGCCGATCGCCTTCCTGACCCAGCGGTCGTACGACGTGTGGGGCGTGCCGGTGCCGATGGCGCTGTTCACCGTGATCGTGTTCGAGACGTGGCGGTACTTCCCGTTCGCGTTCCTGTTCCTGCTGGCCAGGATGCAGGCGGTTCCGGCCGTGCTGGAAGAGGCCGCGGTGGTCGACGGGACGACGCCCTGGCAGCGGTTCCGGTTCATTCTGATGCCGCAGTTGCTGCCGGTGATCGCGCTGCTGTCGGTGTTGCGCTTCATCATGACGTTCAACAAGTTCGACGACGTCTACCTGCTGACGGGTGGAGGCGCCGGGACCGACGTGGTCGCAGTACGGGTCTATCGGTTCCTGACGGCGCGGTTCGACGTCGGGCTCGCCTCCGCGCAGGCCGTGGTACTGGCGGTCGTGCTGATCGTGCTGCTCGGCCTCTACTTCAAGTTCTTCGGCCGTCGGGTGCAGGAGGAGCAGTCATGAGTAGGGACGCGTTCCAGATCAGGTTCTTCGGCATCATGCGCTGGGTGGTGATCGCCGCGCTGGTGGTGGCGACGCTCTTCCCCTTCTACTACATGGTGTTGCTGTCGGTGAAGCCGATCGACAACCTGCTGCTGGATCCCGGTCGGATCTGGGTCTCGGCGAGCGAGTTCACGGTAAACTCCTACCGATCGGTGCTGACGTCGGTGGAGGACGGCGGCCAGGGGTTCGTGCTGATGTTGCGGAACTCGGCGCTGGTGTCGATCGGTGCCGTCCTCCTCACCTTGCTGGTGGCGATCCCGGGCGCGTACGCGGTCAGCCGGTTGCGGTTCACCGGGCAGCGCAAGGTCAGCGCGCTCTTCCTCGGGGTCTACCTGTTCCCGGCGACGCTGCTCGCTGTACCGCTGTTCGTGATGTTCGCCAAGGCCGGGCTGCAGGGCAGTCTGATCGGGCTCGTCATCGTCTACATCGCGCAGACGGTGCCGGTCGCGATCTACATGCTGCGCAGCTACTTCACCACCGTGCCGGTCAGCGTCGAGGAGGCCGCCGCACTGGACGGCCTGTCGAGGCTGCAGATCGTCCGGCGGATCGTGCTGCCGCTGGCTGCTCCGTCGGTGATGGCGACCGGGTTGTACGTTTTCATGATCGCGTGGAACGAGTTCCTGTTCGCGCTGCTGTTCCTGGCCGCGGAGCCGTCGCACTGGACGGTGTCGCTCGGGTTGCAGCAGTTGGCGAACGGGGTCGAGGTGCCGAAGACCGTACTGATGGCAGGATCCGTGGTTCTGACGCTGCCGGTGGTACTGATGTTCTACGCGGCCGAACGGATGTTGACGGAAGGGTTGACGAGTGGGGCAGACAAGGGCTGACGGGACGACGTCGGCAGGGCAACTGCTGCACCTCGTCCGGACCGGCCGTGCCGGCACCCGGGGCGAGTTGCAGCAGTTGACCGGCCTGTCCCGCTCGACTCTCGGCCTACGCCTGGAGCCCTTGTTGCGGAACGGCTGGCTGGTCGAGGCAGGCTCCACCGCCTCGACCGGCGGCCGGCCCCCGACCGTACTGCGGTTCGACGCGCGCCACGCGGTGGTGTTGTCGGCCGACCTGGACACCCGGCACGCCCGCGCGGCCGTGCTCGACCTGGCCGGCGAGGTGCTCGCGGAGAAGTCCGGCGAGTTGGTGATCGCGGACGGTCCGGCCGTCGTGCTCGACACGATCGCGGAGTGGTTCACCGCCTTGCTGTCCTCGACAGGGCGGTCGATGGACCAACTGGCTGGGATCGGGCTCTCGGTGCCGGGACCGGTCGAGTTCGACACCGGGCTGGTGATCCGCCCGCCGATCATGCCGGGGTGGGACGAGTATCCGATCAGGGATCACCTCGCCCGGCGCTTCGACGTACCGGTGCTGGTCGACAACGATGCGAACGCGATGGCGCTGGGGGAGCAGGCCGCGGGCTATCCGGACTGCCCGGCCTTCGTGCTGGTCAAGGTCTCCACCGGGATCGGCGCCGGTGTGGTGATCGACGGATCGGTGTTCCGCGGGATCGATGGCGGAGCCGGGGACATCGGCCACATCCGGATTCGCGACGCGGGCGACGCGAAGTGTCAGTGCGGCTCGCTCGGTTGCCTGGCCGCGGTCGCTTCCGGGGGCGCTGTCGCGGGCGCTCTGTCGGAGCTCGGGGTGACGGCTCGATCGGGTGCCGACGTGCGTGAGCTGATCGCGGCGGGTCAGCCCGATGCGTTGCGGTTGGCGCGGGAGGCCGGGCGCCGCGTGGGTGAGGTGCTGGCGACCGTGGTCAGCGTGCTGAATCCGGGCGTGCTGATGATCGCCGGCGACCTGGCGGACAACCACTTCGTCACCGGCGTGCACGAGGTGCTCTACCAGACGACGCTGCCGCGGGCGACCCGCCACCTCGACGTGGTGATGGGCCGCCTCGCGGATCGCGCCGCCCTCCAAGGCGTCGGCCGCCTGGTGGTCGACGAGGTCTACTCGCCGGCCGCGGTGGACGCCCGGCTCTGAAGCTCCGCGAAGAAGCCGGCGATGTCGGCGGCAAGCAGGTCGGGCACCTCGAGCGCGGCGAAGTGACCGCCGCGGTCGAACTCGGTCCAGCGCACGACGTCGAAGAGGTGCTCGACGTGGGCACGGACGGCCAAGGTGATGTCGTGCGGGAGGACGGCGACGCCGATCGGTGCCGCGCACAGCGGGGGAGCGATGCCGGCGGTTTCCTTGGTCAGCCGCGCCGATGAGCCCGCCGTACCGGTGAGCCAGTAGAGCGAGACGTTGGTCAGCAGTTCGTCGATCCCGATCGTCGAGTCCGGGTCGGTCCACTCGGTGTACTTCTCCGCGATCCAGGCCAGTTGCCCGACGGGTGAGTCGGTCAGCGCGTACGAGATCGTCTGCGGTCGGCTCGCCTGCAGAGCCTGGTACGCCGGCCGGTTGGCGATCAGCACCTTGATCCGGTTCAGCCTCCGGGTGTCCTCCTCGTCAAGGTCGAACGTGACACCTGGCGGCGGCGGACCCGGCAGGTAGGTGAGGTGGACGCCGACCACCTGCTCCGGCGCGGCGATCGCCAGCGCACGCGAGATTCCCGAACCGAAATCGCCGCCGTGGGCGCCGTACCGGTGGTAGCCGAGCCGCTCCATCAGCACAGCCCACGCGCGGCCGACCCGATGCACGTCCCACCCTCGTTCGGTGGTCGGTCCGGAGAATCCGAAGCCCGGGATCGATGGAATCACCAGGTGGAAATTCTCCGACAGCGGCTTGATCACCTCGACGAACTCCAGGAACGCCCCGGGCCATCCATGCGTGAGGATCAGCGGCAGCGCGTCGGGCTTGGCCGAGCGGACGTGGACGAAGTGGATGTTCTGCCCGTCGATCTCGGTCGAGTACTGCGGTAGTTCGTTCAGCCGGGCTTCGTGCTTGCGCCAGTCGTACGCCGTACGCCAGTGCTCCACGAGTTCTTTCACCCGGGCGAGCGGAATGCCGTAGTCCCAGCCGACGCCGGGTAGTTCGTCGGGCCACCGGGTGCGTTCGAGGCGCGCGGCGAGGTCGTCCAGGTCGGTCTGCGGGATGTCGATGGTGAACGGCTCGATCACGGGGAGGCTCCTCATGCGGGCAGATTTGTTGGTGCGGCCAACGATAACAAGAATCATTGGCCGCGCCAACAAGTTTCCGGCCGGAGGTCAGTCCCAGCTCAGGCCGCCGCCGGTCTGGTACTCGATCACCCGGGTCTCGAAGAAGTTCTTCTCCTTCTTCAGGTCCATCACCTCCGACATCCAGCCGAACGGGTTGCGGGTCTCGCCGAAGATCGGCTGGATCCCGATCTGCTCGGCGCGGCGGTCGGTGACGAAGTGCATGTACTGCTCGCACAGGTCAGCGGTCAGGCCGAGCATGCCGTTCGGCATCGTCGCGCGGCCGTAGGCGACCTCGAGCTCACACGCCTCGGTGAGCATCTGCCGCACCTCGGCCTGGAACGCGGCTGTCCACAGGTGCGGATTCTCCAGCTTGATCTGGTTGATGCAGTCGATGCCGAAGTTCAGGTGGATCGACTCGTCGCGCAGGATGTACTGGTACTGCTCGGCGATCCCGACCATCTTGTTCCGCCGCCCGAGCGACAGGATCTGCGCGAAGCCGGTGTAGAACCACATCCCCTCGAAGACCACGTAGAACGCGATCAGGTCGCGGAGGAAGTCGGTGTCGGCCTCTGGCGTACCGGTGCGGAAGTCCGGGTCCTCCAGGTGCTGGGTGTACTTCAGGGCCCAGGCGTCCTTGTCGGAGATCGACGGCACCTCGCGGTACATGTTGAACAGTTCGCCCTCGTCGAGGCCGAGCGAAGTACAGATGTACTGGAAGGTGTGCGTGTGCACGGCCTCCTCGAACGCCTGGCGCAGCAGGTACTGCCGGCACTCGGGGTTGGTGAGTTGGCGGTAGACCGCGAGGACGATGTTGTTCGCGACCAGGGACTCCGCGGTGGCGAAGAAGCCGAGGTTGCGCTTCAGCATCAGCCGCTCGTCGTCGGTCAGGCCGTCCTTGCTCTTCCAGAGCGCGATGTCCGCCTGCATGGAGACCTCGGTGGGCATCCAGTGGTTGTTGCAGCCGGCAAGGTATTTGTCCCAGGCCCACTGGTACTTCAGCGGCAGTAGTTGGTTCACGTCCGCGCGGGCGTTGATCATCGCCTTGTCGGCGACCTCGACGCGGCCGGCGCCGAGGGCGATCTCGCCCAGTCCGGTGGTCGTCACTGACAGGCCTCGCAATCCGGGTCTTCGATCGAGCAGGCAGCGCCGGTGGGTTCGGGTAGTGCCACCGGTACCGCGTTCAGGCGGCCGTCCGTGCCCTGCAGAGTGGACTTCTCGACGTGAGTGGCTGACTGGGAACGCAGGTAATAAGTCGTCTTGAGGCCATGACGCCACGCCGACCGGTAGAGCTCGTCGAGCGCCTTGCCGGACGGCGCGGACATGTAGAGGTTGAGCGACTGCGACTGGTCGAGCCACTTCTGCCGGCGTGACGCCGCCTTGACCAGCCAGCTGGGGTCCAGCTCGAAGGCGGTCGCATACAGGTCCCGCAGGTCGGCCGGAATCCGCTCGAGCTGGGACAGGATCCCGTCGTGGTACTTCAGGTCCGACACCATCGCCTGGTCCCAGAGTCCGCGGGCCTTGAGGTCGGCGACGAGGTACGGGTTGGCGACGGTGAACTCGCCGGACATGTTCGACTTCACGAACAGGTTGCGGTAGATCGGCTCGATCGACTGGCTCACGCCGCAGATGTTGGAGATCGTCGCGGTCGGCGCGATCGCGAGCACGTTGGAGTTCCGCATCCCGTCGCGTCGTACCTTGGCGCGGAGCGCGTCCCAGTCGAGCCGGCTGCCGGTGTCAACGGTGAGGTCGCCGTCGCGCGCTTGGCGGAGCAGCTCGACCGAGTCGATCGGGAGGATTCCCTGGCTCCACAGCGATCCGTCGTACGTCCGGTAGCGGCCGCGCTCGGCCGCCAGGTCGCTCGACGCCGCGATCGCGTGGTAGCTGATCTGCTCCATCGAGCTGTCGGCGAAATCGACGGCGGCGTCGGAGCCGTACGGGATCCGCAGTGCGAGGAGCGCGTCGGCAAAGCCCATCAGGCCGAGGCCAACCGGGCGGTGCCGCTGGTTCGCGCGCTCCGATTCCGGCGTGGTGTAGAAGTTCACGTCGATCACGTTGTCGAGCATCCGGACGGCCGTCATTACGGTGCTTTCGAGGAGGTCCGCGTCGAGGCCGGTGTCGGTGAGGTGGGCCACCAGGTTGACCGAACCGAGGTTGCAGACCGCGGTCTCGTCGACGGTGGTGTTCAGGGTGATCTCGGTGCACAGGTTGGACGAGTGGACGACGCCGTCGTGCTGCTGCGGCGACCGCAGGTTGCACGCGTCCTTGAAGGTGATCCAGGGGTGCCCGGTCTCGAAGAGCACGGTCAGCATCCGGCGCCAGAGATCGACCGCCTTGACCCGGCGGAACACCCGGATCTCACCGCGGTCGGCGGCCCGTTCGTAGTTCTCGTACGCCGTGGCGAACGCGGCGCCGTACAGATCGTGGAGGTCGGGGACCTCGTCGGGGGAGAACAGCGTCCAGTCGCCGTCGGCCTCGACCCGCTGCAGGAACAGGTCCGGTACCCAGTTCGCGGTGTTCATGTCGTGCGTGCGGCGGCGCTCGTCCCCGGTGTTCTTCCGCAGATCGAGGAACTCCTCGAGATCGATGTGCCAGGTCTCCAGGTACGCGCAGACCGCGCCCTTCCGTTTTCCACCGTTGTGAGCCAAGCCGGCGCTGGTCATGTACGACTCGTCGACCTCGACTTCGAGGTCGTGCACGACTGGCGCCGTCGGGGTAACGCGGACCTGACGCACGCGCGAAAAGACCATGCCTTCGTGTGCGATCCAGTTGAACTTCCGAATGGGGGCGGCGCCCACGAGGTCGGCGATTCCCGGCACGGCGGGAATGCGGAGATCGAACACGTGCACGGGCTTCGAGAAGGTGATTTGAGATCCGTCGGAGCGCAGACCGACGTGGTGACCTTCCCGGACGCGGTATTGCCCCGCGGTGGGAATTCCGAGCCGGAGCAGCTGGTAACACAAGCCGGCGGCGAGTCTTCGTGAGGTGGTCGTGAAGTAGATCTCCTTGCCACGTGACACCCCACCATCGGTTTCCAGGAGACCGCGGATGAGCTCTCGTGTCTGGGCGGGAGGGAGATGAGCGAACCGGCGGGCGATGTGCTTCAGGTGTTGTTCGTCGTAGAGCTCATCGCCGGCAAACGGAAGGGTCGCCTCGCCGGGACCGACGATACGTCCTGTTCGCGGGTCCCTTCTGGCGCCCCGTCCAGCCGCCCAGTGGACCTGAGCGTAGGTATCACCGCGACTGGTCTCCCAGAAGTGAATCTCACGAGCGGCGAGGTAGTCGCGCACGAACGACAGGTGAGTGTCGCGCTGTGGGTTGCCCGACACCCCCCACTGGCTGCCGTTCTTCGACAGGTGACCGTCACCAAGAAGGATGCCGTAGAGGCGGGCATCCTCCTCCGTGAGACCGTGAACCGGAACGACCTCTTTCGGGACAACCTGCCCGATGTAGTCACCCTTGCTGAGCATCCCGGCCTCGACCCAAGCCGCCTGGACCTTCTTCTTCGCGAGCCACTCGAGGGTGCGCTCGTTGCTCTGCTCCATCGGTACGCCTTGAATCGCGTAGAGCGGATGACCGGCGGTGACCGTGAGCGGCTCGATCGAATGCTTGACGTCGACCTCCACCATCGGGTCGTGCTGGTCGTACGTGAACGTCTTCGTGACCTCGCGGTAGCGACCACTCGCACCGAGCACCAGGTCGCCCACGGTGATCCCGCGGATCGCCGTCGCGCCGGTCGCGGTGTACACGAGAGTCTCCGGAGCAAAACACTGATTGACCGCCACGGCGGTGTCGTTGGCGATCTTGAGGAACGGGACGACGCCCTGGGACTCGCCGTTGGTGCCACGGATCTTGGCGCCGATGCCGCGGACCGGGGTCCAGTCGTTGCCCAGGCCCCCGGAGTACTTCGCCAGCAGCGCGTTGTTGCGGATGCCGGTGAAGATGCCGGCGAGGTCGTCCTCGACGGTGGTCAGGAAGCAGGACGACAGCTGGGGCCTGGTCGTGCCGGCGTTGAACAGCGTCGGCGTCGACGACATGAAGCGGAACGAGCTGAGCAGCTCGTAGAACTCGATTGCCCGGTCCTCGCGGTTGTCCTCCTTGAGTGCGATTCCCATCGCGACGCGGAGGAAGAACGCCTGGGGGAGCTCGAAGCGGACCTTGTCGATGTGCAGCAGATAGCGGTCGTACAGGGTTTGCAGGCCGAGGAAGTTGAAGTTCAGGTCCCGTTCGGGCTTGATCGCTCGGGCCAGCTTGGCCAGGTCGAAGGTGGCCAACTCCGGGTCGAGCAGTCCGGCCTCGATGCCGACCTCGAGGTAGCGCGGGAAGTAGTCGACGTACGCCGTGGTCATGTCGGCCTGGATCGCCTGACGGGGCTCGCCGTGTACGCGGCCGAGGGTCTCGCGGCGGATCTGGTCCAGCAGCAACCTGCTGGCGGCGAAGCTGTACTCCGGTTCGGTCTCGACGTTCGCGCGGGCGGCCATCACCAGCGCGAGCTCGACCTCGGGCTGGGTGATGCCGTCGTAGCAGGAGCCGAGGGCCTCGGTCAGGATCAGCTCGGAGTCGACCGACTCGAGCCCGGCGGCCGCCTCGCCGACGATCACGCGCAAGCGCTCCAGGTCCAACGGCACGCTGCCGCCGTCGGCGGCGCGGACGGTGAGCTGGACCGGGTGGGGAGCCTTCGTCTCGGCTGCCTTCCTCGGCTGGGCGGATGTCGGTAGGGGTGATGTCGGGTGGGCTGTTGTCGGTTGGGTGGGCGAAACGATGGTCACAAGCGCTCTCTCCACGCGAGTCTCTTGACGACCGGGACCATGAGCGGCGCACGACAAGACGGCAGCACGAACCAGAGACCTGCGCGCTTCCGGCCTGACCTGGGCCGGCGCCCGCGGTCTTGCTGATGTGCTCCTGTCTCGCCCTGCGGCCCGCCCTCGAGGCCTCGGACAGCGTGCGCCGGCGGCACACGCACTGATGGCAGGTATTCGGGCTCACGGAGCACGTTTCCCCGCTGACCGCTGCGGGGCAGCCCCGGATTTCCACCGGATTCCCCTGACCACCAGTAGGACGAGCCTAAGCCGCCGACCACCACATCTTGTGGCAAGACGCGCCGCGTGTCGCACATCTTGTGTCTACGGGCAGACCTGACCACCGGGGCGCTCTCCTGAGCGGTGGATGGAGCGCGCGCCCCGGCGGCCAGGCGATCGGGGTCCGAGCCGGCCACGGGTGGTCGGTGATCGGTGGTGCGGGTGGTCGGTGATCGGGTGGTGCGAGTCGGCTGGAAGAGGTCGCCTGCTCAGGCGGCCAAGGCGTGCAGGTCCTGCAGCGTCATGATCTCGGAGCCGTGGTGGATGAGTTCGCGGTTGAGGCGCAGGATGACATGACCGAACGGCTCGGCCGCGTCGAGTTCGGTCGCCTGGCTCAGGCCGACCGTCATCACCTCTTGCTCGTCGAGCCCGGCGATCGACTGCTGCCAGGCCTCGACCCAGTGCGCCAGCCACGCGACCGCATCCCGGGCGTTGCCGTGCAGGGTGATGTCAGCCCGCCCCTGCCGGCTTTCACCGAAGGTCCACTCCCAACGCTCGAAGAAGGTCTCGGTCAGATGCGCGATCAGCCACGCGATCGTCCGCGGCCCGCGATGATCCGGCTCATCCGGCCACTGCGCGACCCACTCACCCGACCCCAATGACCTGAACCGCCCCGCGTACTGCCGCCGGACCACCGTCAGCGCCTCACTGCTCGGGCGCCAGAAGTACTCCTCGTCGGTCAGCGCCGCCAATCGCCCGGACAGCACCATCCAGCTGAAGCCGAGCTGTCCTCGCACCATCGCCATCGCTGACGGCCGCTGCAGGATGTCCCAGTCGAACGGCTCCGGCATCACAGTTCCTCACACTCCCCGTTTGATCGCGCCTCGAACATATGTTCGAATTGTTCAACGCGAGGGAGGAGGAAGTCAACTGCGCTGGTGTGTCGGTGATGGCGTCGAAGGGACTGGTCTGCTAGGTGGTTCGATCCGGGTGTCCGCCGCCGGGCTGGCGAAGCGGCGTTCCAGCAGGGTGAAGGCGTCGATCAGTTCCGGCGCCTCGTAGACGCGGTTGCGGCGGCCGTCCGTGACCTCGCGAAGCACGCCCGCGGCGGTCAGTCGGGCGAGTGCCTGGTTGGCGGCCTGCTGCGACCTGCCGATCAGCCCGGCCGCGGCGGCGAGCGTCAGTACGGGCGCTGCCGGGAGGGTCTCGATCAGCAGGTCGACGGCGGAGCCGGTCCGGACGGGTTTGGCCCGCTCCCGCCACGCGGTCTTGAGTCCCGCCGCGGTCCGCTCGAAGCGAGCCGCCTCGGCGGTGGCATGGCTGCACGCCGTCGCGAACATCAGCAGCCACTCGTTGGCGGCCACCCGCGCCCGCTGGTTGGTCGCCTTGCCGGTGTGCCGGAACGCGGTCAGCGCTTCGACGTACTGCGTAGCGTGCGTGGCGAGTGACAGCGACACCGGCGGGACGCTGCGCTCGACGAGTCCCTCGGCCCGCAGGATCAGGTGGATCAGCGCCCGACCGGTCCGGCCGTTGCCGTCGGCAAACGGGTGGATCGTCTCGAACTGGGCGTGCGCGATCCCGGTCTTCGCCAGTACCGGCAGGGGTGATTCCCGGACGAAGGTCATCAGGTCCTCGAGCAGTTCGGGGACCAGTTGCGCCGGCGGCGGCACGTAGTACGCCTCGGCGGGGGAGCGGCCACCGATCCAGTTCTGCAGGTACCGCACCTCGCCGCTGAACTCCGGATTCGGCGAGTGCGCCATCAACCGCCGATGCGCTTCCAGCAGATGCTCGACCTCGAGTTTGTCCCCGATCCGCACGGACTCGGTCACCCACACCAGCGCGTCGACGGCCCCGAGAACCTCCTCGGCCGTCACGTCGTGATTCCGCGCGCTGTCCCGCAACGCCTCAGCCTTCAGCAACCGCCGAGCCCCGACGACCAGGCCCTCGATCTGGGACGACCCTACGGCCTCGGCCCGCAGCAACAACCGAGCCAGCGCCTCGCTGTTGGTCAGCACCGCGGCCGTAGCATCCAGTCGCGCAAGGTCCCCGGCCGCATCCTCCAACGCGGCCAGCACCTCATCGCTCAGGTCGAACTCCCGGCCCGCCAAGGGATCCGGGAAGTACAACTCGTACGACCCGCCCAGCCGCTCAGCCCGGGTGAACCCGTCAGGCTGTCCCGGCCACCGGTGTAACTCGACCCGCGCCATCTACTTATTCAAGCTTATCCAGCAACCTTGAACAAGAGTTGGTCGCAGAGTTCGATGAGTTGGAGGCGGAGCGGGCGGGCTCGGTCGGCGAAGGTGCGTTGGGTGGCGGCGTACTGCGCTTTGCCGGCGGGGGTTTCGATGGGGATCGGGTCGTAGCCGAGGGATTGGAAGTCGTACGGGGAGGCGCGCATGTCGAGGGTGCGGATGTCGCGGGCCAGTTCGAAGCAGTCCAGGACCAGGGTGCTGGGGGTGAAGGGCATCAGCTTGGAGGCCCATTTGTAGAGGTCCATGTTGGCGTGGAGGCAGCCGCCTTGTTCCAGCGCGGGTTGGGACTCTCGGGTGGGCTGCAGGACGTTGAGTGGGCGCGCGGGGGTGGTGAAGAAGCGGAAGGCGTCGAAGTGGGAGCAGGCGATCTTGTGGGACTCGACGACCTGGTCGGTGCCGGTGGAGCCCAGGCGAAGGGGCCAGTCGTGGCGGATGTCGTCGGTCTGGTAGACCATCGCCCACTCGTGCAGGCCGAAACAGCCGAACTGGGGCTGGCGGGTTGTGGTTGCCGCTAGCAACTGCCTGATCCAGGTGATGGAGTCGGAGCGGCGCGAGATCTCGGCCGGGTCCAGCTGCGCGGCGCCGTCGGAGTACAGGTAACCGCGCTTCCCCTCGTACTGCGCCCCGCCGAGCAGGCGGATTCCGGGGCCGGGATGCCAGACGCGCAGCTGCTTCGGGCGGGTCGGGTAGTAGGTGAAGAGGAAGTCCTCCACCGGATGCTTCTCCCGGCGCCGCCGGCGCTCCAGATGATCCGCCAGCAAGTTGTCGACCCGCTCAACGTGGGCGGTCTGGAGCGGCTCCCACTCGGCAGGCTCGAGAGTGACGTTCACAGGTCCAGGGCGAAGGCGTACAGGTCTACGCCGGGGCGGGGGGACCAGTCGCGTTCGGGGAGGCGGGTGAAGCCGAGGCGTTCGTAGATGCGGTGGGCGGGGGCCATGTAGGTCGCGCTCGACAGGACCACCCGGTGGAAACCCAGTTCGCGGCTGCGGTCGACGCAGTGCCGCGACAGCGCAGTACCGATGCCCAGCCCACGGGCCCTGGCGGCGACGCCGAGCATCCGGAACTCGCCTTCGCCGTCGCGGCCGAGTTCGCCGTAGACCGAGCCGGGGACACAGAACGTGACGGTGCCGAGCAGCCCGGTAGCGTCGGCGGCGACCCAGAGCTCGGCCTTGGCGGCCCGGTCGGCGGCGTTGCGCAGCGTGAGTCCGTAGTCGGAACCCGCGGGGATGAAGCCGTCGTTGTCATAGGCCTCGGCGGTCAGCTCGCCCACCTGGTCGTACTCCGCGGGCCGGGCCAGGCGGATGTCAGTCGTCACCATGTAACTGTCTCACCCCGGCACGGCGGTAGGCTCGGGGCCGTTCATCCCCTGACTTGAGCAAAGGCCGCAAGTGCGTATCGCCAGATTCTCCGTGGACGACGAACCCAAGTACGGCGTCGTCGAGACCGACGACCCCGAGGGGCTCGTCGGGACCGTCGCCGTGCTCGACTCGGACCCGCTCTACCGCCCGGTCCAGTTCACCGGGGAGCAGCTGCAACTGGCTGACGTCCGGCTGCTGGCCCCGGTGATCCCGCGCAGCAAGGTGGTCTGCGTCGGGCGCAACTACGCCGCGCACGCCGCGGAGCTGGGCAACGAGGTGCCGAAGGAGCCGATGATCTTCCTGAAGCCGAACACCTCGGTGATCGGCCCGCGGGACGGCATCGTCTACCCCGAGCAGACCAACGACCTGCAGTTCGAGGGCGAGCTGGCGATCGTGATCGGCCGGATCTGCCGCGACCTGCCCAAGGAGCGGGTGAACGAGGTCATCTTCGGTTACACCGTGGCCAACGACGTGACGGCCCGCGACCTGCAGAAGAGCGACGGGCAGTGGGCCCGGGCCAAGGGCTACGACACGTTCTGTCCGCTCGGCCCGTGGATCAGCACCGAGCTGGACGTGTCCGACGTCCGGGTCACCACCACGTTGAACGGCGAGCCGAAGCAGGACGGGCGGACCTCGCAGTTCATCTTCGACATCCCGGAGGTGCTGGCCTACATCACCTCCTTCACCACGTTGCTGCCCGGCGACGTGGTGCTCACCGGTACCCCCGCGGGTGTCGGCCCGATGCTGCCCGGTGACGAGGTCGCGATCAGCATCGAAGGACTCGGAACTCTGACGAACAAGGTGATCGTGCGTGACTGACAGGGCTGCCGCTGCTTCCTCCGCCGACGACGGCAGTGTTCTCGGGGGCCTGGAACCGAACCAGGTACGGGTCCGCTTCCCCCCGTCGCCGACCGGGCTGCTGACGGTCGGCAACATCCGCAGCGCGTTGTTCAACTGGGCCTTCGCCCGGCACTACGGCGGCAAGCTGGTACTGCGGATCGAGGACACCGACACCGCCCGCAACACCCCCGAGGCACTGCAGTACACGCTGGACTCGCTGCGCTGGCTCGGCCTGACCTGGGACGAGGGCCCGGAGGTAGGCGGCGAGTACGGGCCGTACCTGCAGTCCGAGCGGATGGACATCTACGCCGACGTCGTGGCGAAGCTGCTCGCCGCCGGCAAGGCGTACCACTGCTACTGCTCCCAGGAGGAACTCGAGCAGCGCCGTGAGGCCGCTCGGAGCGCCGGGCAGCACAGCGGGTACGACGGCCACTGCCGTTCGCTCACCCCCGAGCAGGTGCAGGCGTACATCGACGAAGGCCGGCGCCCGGTCGTCCGGCTGCGGATGCCCGACCGGCCGATCACCTTCGACGACCTGGTCCGCGGCGAGATCACCTTCCTGCCGGAGAACCTCGGCGACTACGTGCTCGTCCGCGCCAACGGCCACCCGCTCTACCCGCTGGTGAACCCCGTCGACGACGCGCTGATGCAGATCACCCACGTACTCCGCGGTGAGGACCTGCTGTCGTCGACGCCTCGCCAGATCGCCCTGTACGAGGCGCTGGCCGAAATCGGTGTGGGCCCCGGCCGGACGCCGATGTTCGGGCACCTGCCGTTCGTGATGGGCGAGGGCAACAAGAAGCTGTCCAAGCGCGATCCGGGCTCCGGCCTCGGCGAGTACATGGAGCGCGGCTTCCTGCCCGAGGGCCTGCTGAACTACCTGGCGCTGCTCGGCTGGTCGATCGCGGACGACCGCGACGTGTTCACCATGGACGAGATGATCAAGGCGTTCGACATCCGCAAGGTGAACGCGAACGCGGCCCGTTTCGACCCGAAGAAGTGCGAGGCGATCAACGCGTCGCACATGCGGCTGCTCGACCCCGCGGATTTCGCGAACCGGGTGGTGCCGTACCTGGCGAAGACCGGCGTGCTGCCGGCCGAGCCGTCGGACGAGCAGCGCGCCGTACTGGCCGCCGCGGTGCCGCTGGTCCAGGAGCGGATGAACACGCTGTCCGAGGCGCCCGACATGCTCGGCTTCCTGTTCGTGCCGGACGAGGCGTTCACGATCGACCCGGACGCGGCCGCGAAGGTGCTGACCGGCGATGCCGGCGCAGTACTGGAGGCGACCTCGAAGGCGCTGTCGGGGCTGGGTGACTGGACCACCGAGGCGATCGAGCAGGCACTGCGGACCTCGCTGATCGAAGGCCTCGGGCTGAAGCCGAAGAACGCGTTCGGCCCGGTCCGGGTGGCGATCTCCGGCCGCCGGATCTCGCCGCCGCTGTTCGAGTCGCTGGAACTGCTCGGCCGGGAGCGCTCGCTGCACCGGCTGGAGCAGGCCCGCGCCACGCTGCCGACGGACTGACCCCGATGTCGTCCGGTACTGCGATCGACCCGCGCGACACCGGTCCGCAGCCGTACCACCGGTTGCTGCGGAACCCGGTGACGGCCAGGTGGACGCCGGTGCTCGGCGCGTTCACCATCCTGGCCGGCTGGTTCATGGCCAGCCTGCTGATCCTGGGCACCCAGCAGGCGATCCGGGCGGATCCGGAGGGCACGGTCTCGTGGCTCGGGCTGCTGGCCACGAACCTGTCGCTGGTGGTGCTGATCCCGCTCAGCATCCTGGTCGCCAGGAAGCTGAACAGGCAGGCGCCTGGGTTGCTTTCATCGGTGATCGGCAAGCTGCGCTGGCGTCCGCTCGCGTTGTTCGCCGGCGCCGCGGTGCTGCTCGAGTTGGTGATGCTGGGCGTCATCAAGGTCGCCGGGGTCGACCTCCTGGGTGACGGCGGCGGGATCGCCAACGACGCGGCGGCGGTGATCGCCATCACGTTGCTGACATCGACGTTCCAGGCCGCGGGGGAGGAGTACTTCTTCCGCGGGTACCTGTTGCAGGCCGTCGGTGCGTTGGTGCGCAGTTCGCTGGTGGCGGTGCTCGTCACCACCGTGCTCTTCACGATGGCGCACGGGGTCTGGCCGTGGGAGAGCCCGGCGCTCTTCCTGGACCGGTTCGCGTTCGGCATGGTGGCGGGGATGCTCGTCGTCCTGACAGGCGGTCTGGAGGCCTCCATCGCGGCGCACGCGGCCAACAACGTGATCACGTTCGTCTATGCCGCGCTGACCGACAGCGTGGGCGACAGCCTCGGTGCCACGGACGCGCCCTGGTCGCTCGTGGCGGTCGATGTGGTGAAGTTCGTGGCCTTCGGAGCGATCGCCGTACTGATGGCTCGCAAGCAGCGACTGGCGACCACCTGCGACCTTCCTCTGGTCGCCGCTCCGATGCCAGGCAAGAGGCTGGTGTGACGGGAGTGACAACGCCGCCGAGGACCCTCGTTTTGGAATCTGAGGGGGTGCTCGGGTAGGCTCAGCGGGCCAGGTTGTGAGGGAGGAAACGAACTCACAATCGCAGAGAAATGCCTTGGGGTATGGGGTAATTGGCAGCCCGTCTGATTCTGGTTCAGTTAGTCTAGGTTCGAGTCCTAGTACCCCAGCGAGCGATTGGACCGCACCGATGAAAGTCGGTACAGTTCATCCTCGTTGCCCGGCCCGCAAGGATCGAGCAACAACCTCTGGCCCCGTTGTGTAGCGGCCTAGCACGCCGCCCTCTCAAGGCGGTAGCGCGGGTTCGAATCCCGTCGGGGCTACCAGAGAAAGCGCCTCTCACCACCAGGTGAGAGGCGCTTCTGGTTTCCAGACTTTTTGGTTCTCCGGTGAAGGTCTGCGCATCGCCGACCCGCCTGCCCGGATGAGCACGCGAGCAAGCTCGCAGGAAAAGAAGAAGCCCGCCGCGGGGTGCGGCGGGCTTCAGGACAGCTCGGGCTTGTGGGACAACTGGCGGCTACTCGGAGGCTCGGCGGAGGGCTTCGGAGAGGCGTTCGGCGGCGGCCATGACGGCGGGGGCGTGCATGCGGCCGGGCTGACGGGAGAGGCGTTCGATCGGGCCCGAGACGGACACCGCGGCGATCACCTTGCCGGAGGGGGAGCGGACCGGCGCCGACACCGAGGCGACACCCTGCTCACGTTCGCCGACGGAGTGCGCCCAGCCGCGGCGGCGTACGCCGGCCAGGGCAGCCGCGTTGAAGGTGGCGTTGTGGAGGCCGCGGTGCATCCGCTCCGGGTCCTCCCAGGCAAGCAGTATTTGAGCGGCCGACCCGGCAGCCATGGTCAGCTGGCTGCCGACCGGAACCGTGTCCCGCAGACCCGACGGACGCTCGGCGGCCGCGACGCAGACGCGGTACTCGCCCTGGCGCCGGAACAGCTGAGCGGACTCACCCGTGATGTCACGCAGCCGCGCCAGCACCGGTCCAGCGGTCGCCAGCAGCCGGTCCTCGCCGGCCGCCGAGGCCAACTCGCTGAGTCGCGGTCCGAGCACGAACCGTCCTTGCATGTCCCGACCCACCAGCCGATGGTGCTCGAGCGCGACGGCCAGCCGGTGCGCCGTCGGGCGGGCCAGTCCCGTCGCCGCCACCAGCCCGGCCAGGGTCGCCGGCCCGGACTCGAGTGCGGACAGAACGAGAGCTGCTTTGTCGAGAACGCCGACTCCGCTAGAGTTGTCCATGAGACGATATTGCCGTCTCGAATCGTGGAACGCAAGTCGCAGATCGAGCCGAATCCGGCGCACTGTTGGCAAAGGTGAAGCACACCACAGGCCCTGACTGGGGTGGTGGAGCGGGTTGAGTCTCAAGGAGGAGAAGTCTGATGGGTAGGACGTTGTCGGAAAAGGTCTGGGATGCGCACGTCGTGCGCCATGCCGACGGAGAGCCCGACCTCCTCTACATCGACCTCCACCTGGTGCACGAAGTCACCAGTCCGCAGGCCTTCGACGGCCTCCGGCTGGCCGGCCGGCAGGTGCGCCGTCCGGACCTGACCATCGCCACCGAGGACCACAACGTCCCGACCCTGGACGTGGGCAAGCCGATCGCCGACCTGGTGTCGCGCACGCAGGTGGACACGCTGCGCAAGAACGCCGAGGAGTTCGGCATCCGGATCCACACCCTGGGTGACCCGGACCAGGGTGTCGTGCACGTGATCGGCCCGCAGTTGGGGCTGACCCAGCCGGGCATGACCGTGGTCTGCGGTGACAGCCACACCTCCACCCACGGTGCCTTCGGCGCGATCGCGTTCGGCATCGGGACCAGCGAGGTCGAGCACGTGCTCGCCACCCAGACCCTGATGCAGGCCCGCCCGAAGACGATGGCGGTCACCGTCGACGGCGTACTGCCGGACGGCGTCTCGGCCAAGGACCTGGTGCTCTCGCTGATCGCGCAGGTCGGTACCGGCGGCGGCCAGGGCTACATCGTGGAGTACCGCGGCGAGGCGATCCGCGCACTGTCGATGGAAGCCCGGATGACGATCTGCAACATGTCGATCGAGTGGGGCGCGAAGGCCGGCCTGATCGCGCCGGACGAGACCACCTTCGCCTACCTGAAGGACAAGCCGCACGCGCCGCAGGGCGTCGACTGGGAAGCGGCGGTCGAGTACTGGAAGAGCCTGGCGACCGACGAGGACGCCACCTTCGACCGCGAGGTCGTACTGCGGGCCGAGGACGTCGCCCCGTTCGTCACCTGGGGAACGAACCCGGGCCAGGGCGTGCCGCTGTCGGCCACCGTGCCGTCGCCGGACGACTTCGACAACGAGAACGACAAGGTCGCCGCCGAGCGGGCGCTGACCTACATGGGCCTCACCGCCGGTACGCCGATGCGCGAGGTCCGGGTCGACACGGTGTTCCTCGGCTCCTGCACCAACGGCCGGATCGAGGACCTGCGCGCGGCCGCCGGCGTACTGGCCGGGCGGAAGGTTGCCGATGGCACCCGGATGCTCGTCGTGCCGGGCTCCGGCCGGGTGCTGCTGCAGGCCGAGGCCGAGGGCCTGGACGTGATCTTCAAGGACGCCGGCGCCGAGTGGCGTGGAGCGGGCTGCTCGATGTGCCTGGGCATGAACCCGGACCAGTTGGCTCCGGGTGAGCGGAGCGCCTCGACCTCCAACCGGAACTTCGAAGGACGCCAGGGCAAGGGTGGCCGGACGCACCTGGTCTCGCCGCTGGTCGCCGCCGCCACCGCCGTCACCGGAACCCTCGCCGCACCGGCCGATCTGCCGCCGGTCGCCGTACCTGCGAACGCCTGAGGACAAAGGAATCATGGAAGCCTTCACCCAGCACATCGGCACCGCGGCCCCGCTGCGGCGCAGCAACGTCGACACCGACCAGATCATCCCGGCGGTCTACCTGAAGCGGGTCACCCGCACCGGCTTCGAGGACGGCCTGTTCGCCGCCTGGCGCAACGACCCCGCCTTCGTGCTGAACCAGCCCGAGTACGACGGTGTCTCGGTGCTCGTGGCCGGACCGGACTTCGGTACCGGCTCGTCGCGTGAGCACGCGGTCTGGGCCCTGCTGGACTACGGGTTCCGGGTGGTCGTGTGCTCCCGGTTCGGCGACATCTTCCGCGGCAACTCCGGCAAGGCCGGCCTGCTGGCCGCGCTGGTCGAGCAGGACGTGGTCGAGCAACTCTGGACCACGGTCGAGAACGACCCCGGCACCAAGGTGACGGTCGACCTGGAGAACAAGACGATCTCGGCCGGCGACGTCTCCGCGCCGTTCGAGATCGACGACTACACCCGCTACCGGTTGCTGAACGGCCTCGACGACGTCGGCATCACCTTGTCGCACGCCGACGACATCGCTGCCTACGAAGCGACCCGGCCGTCCTTCAAGCCCGCCACCTTGCCGGCCAAGGCGTAGCGGCTCCAACTCCAGCAGCTGTGGCCGGAAGCGTCCCTTCCGGCCACAGCTGTTTTTCCGCGGGTAACACTTCGCACATCAGGGCGATAACTCTGGTGTTATCCTTCTGAAGTTGTCAGCACAAGGCTTACGAGATCTTGGAGGTGGGGCGCCATGAGCAGCGAACCCTCCAGACATACCGATCTCGCTCGGCCTTGAGGCGCTGAATCCTCTTCCAGGTCAGGTCATCCCGACGCGGTCGCGTGGGGTGGTCTGCGGCGCAGGGCGCGACGTCTGAGTCGCGGGGGCCGGGCAGATGCTGCCCGCTTTCTCCCCACACCTCGCACCTGGAGGACTCATGTCCGACCTGCGCATCCGCACGCTCCGTGCCTTCAGCCGCACCCCTTCGCTTCGCGCCGCCGCCCGCCGGTACGCCGGTGGTCCGGCCGCCCCTGCCCCGATCGAGCAGAAGCCGGCCACACCGGTCGGCCCGAAGCCCAACGGCCACAGCGTCGTCGACAGCGCGATCTACTGCGACGGCGCCCGGGTCGCCTCACCGGAGTCGCTGGCCGAGACCTACCAGGTGCTGCACGAGTCCCCGAAAAGCCTTGCCTGGATCGGCCTGTACCGGCCGGACCGGCGTGAACTGACCTCGCTGGCGCAGGAGTTCGACCTGCACGAACTGGCGATCGAGGACGCGATCCAGGCCCACCAGCGGCCGAAGCTGGAGCGCTACGGCGACACCCTGTTCGTCGTCCTGAAGGCGGCGCGCTACCGGGACGCGACCGAGGAGGTCGAGTTCGGCGAGGTGCACGTGTTCGTCGGCCCGGACTTCGTGGTGACGGTCCGGCATGCCGAGGCGCCGAACCTGGCCGCCGTACGGCGCCGGGTCGAACGCGATCCCGAGTTGTTGCGCCGGGGGACCGAGGCGGTTCTCTACGCGATCATGGACAAGGTCGTCGACGGGTACGCGCCGGTGGTCGCCGGCCTCGAGAACGACATCGACGAGATCGAGACCGAGGTGTTCCGTGGCGACCCGAAGGTGTCGCGGCGCATCTACGAACTGTCCCGCGAGGTGATCGAGTTCCAGCGCGCGACCCGGCCGCTGGTCGGCATGCTCGACGCGCTCCGCGCGGGCTTCGACAAGTACGGCGTTGACGAGGAACTGCAGCGTTCCCTGCGCGACGTGGCCGACCACGTCACCCAGGTCGTCGAGCGGGTGGACGCCTTCCGCGAACTGCTCCGGGACATCCTGACGGTGAACGCGACGCTGGTCGCCCAGCAGCAGAACGAGGAGATGAAGAGCCTCACCGTCGCCAGCAACGACCAGAACGAAGAGGTGAAGCGGATCTCCGCGTGGGCGGCGATCCTGTTCGCCCCGACGCTGATCGGCACCGTCTACGGGATGAACTTCGACGTGATGCCCGAACAGCACTGGAAGTACGGCTACCCGTTCGCGATCGGGATGATGGCGATGGTCTGCGTCGGTCTGCACCTGGTCTTCAAACGCCGCGGCTGGCTCTGAGCCGGGTTTGCCCCACGGGCACTGGTCTTCGAGGCCAATCGATCAAGGAGGCGAACAGCATGTGGTTGTTCCTGCGGCGGCGGCTGATCATGTGGGCGGCGCTGGCGATCGCGGTGCCCCTGCTGGAGTGGCTGCTGGGCAAGGTGAGCCAGTCCCTGAAGGCACGTAAGGGCGACAGCGCGGTGACCCGGGGGCTCGACACGGCCCGGTCCGGAGTCCGATCGCTGCGTGGCAAAGGGCACTGACGAGGCCCTCGACCGACTGTGGCCGGGGTCACCGTTGGTCGCCGGTTCGTTGCTCTGAAGGGATTCGGGGACCGGTTCGGGGGCGATTCTCGGCCCTTGGAGGCCCAAATTGCCTGAAACAAGGCCGAATTGCCGCGTTGGTGTTTGTGAACACGCCGAACAGTCCATAACGTTCACGGAAGATCGAGCGCTGTGCTCGACGCCATCGTTCACGGAGGGAAGACAGTGAACAAGAGCCAGTTGGTCGAAGCGCTCGCAGTGCACTTCGACGGAAATCGCCGTTCGGCCCAGCACGCCCTGGAGTCGGTGATCGACACCGTCCAGCGCGAGCTGACCAAGAAGGGCGGCAAGGTCGCCATCACCGGGTTCGGTGCCTTCGAGGCCATCGAGCGCGGTGCCCGCATGGTCCGCAACCCGCGGACCGGCGAGACCAAGCGCGCCAAGAAGACCGTGGTTCCGAAGTTCCGTGCCGGTGCGGAGCTGAAGGCCGTTGTCTCCGGTGCGAAGAAGCTGCCGAAGCTGGTTGCTCCGAAGCCGGCCGCCGCCACCAAGGCAGCCGCTCCGGCCAAGAAGGCCGCGCCGGCCAAGGCCGCCGCGACCAAGACCACCGCCAAGAAGGCTCCGGCCAAGGCAGCGGCGACGAAGACCGTTGCCAAGAAGGCTCCGGCCAAGAAGGCCCCGGCCAAGGCGGCGGCGAAGAAGACCGTTGCCAAGAAGGCTCCGGCCAAGACCGTTGCCAAGAAGGCGCCGGCCAAGAAGGCCCCCGCCAAGAAGGCTCCGGCGAAGCGCGCAGCTCGCTGACCTTCGGCATTGCGGCACCAGTAACACCAGCGAAGGCCGGTCACCCCACTCCAGGGGCGACCGGCCTTCGCCGTGCCCGGCCTTCGCGCTGCCGGGTCTTCGCGCTGCCCGGCCTTCGCGCTGCCAGGCCTTCGCGCTGCCAGCGCAGCGCGGGGTGAGGACAGCGCGGGGTGAGGGCGGCGTCAGGGCAGGGTGATGAAGTGGATGCCGGTGATCGCGAGCGTGGCGCCGGAGCCGGTGGTGTCGAGACGGACCCGCTGACCGAGGCGGAGCAGGCGCACCGGAGTACGGGTCAGGGCTTCGGCGGTGAAGGGCAGTTCGACGCCGCGGTCCGTCAGCACCGCGCCGGAACGGGTTTCTTCGTCGTAGCGGCTCACCGTGGCTTGCATGGCGTCACGTTAGCCGATCGTCAGCAGGCCAGGCCTTCGGAACCCGTTGCGGCGCCGAGCACCAACGACATCACGTCAGCCGTCCGCGGACCCACACCAAGCTGTACTGCGTGCGCCAGGTCCGCCGCGGTGTCGACGTCGCGCCGCAGCGACTCGATCGCCATCAGCTCGATCGGCACAGCGCCGGATGCCTGGTGGGCTAGTGCGGAACCGACCCCGAACCGCGGATCCAGGGCAACACCGGCCGCGGCGGCGAGCATCGTCGTACCGGTCCCTGGCTGGTCGATCACGAAGCTGCGGGCGGCTGTGCAGACGGCCAGCGCCGCAGTGAGCTCGGCAGGACGCAACGCCGGCAGGTCGGCCGAGAGAGCAACAATGCCTGCCTCGGGGAACTCCCTCGCCGCGATGGCCGCACCGTGCTCGAGCGCGCCGTTGAGCCCCGCCTCCAGCAGGTCTGGAATCACCCGGGCGCCGAGGGCCGCGACGTCCGCGGAGACCACCGGATCGTCGGTGACTACCAAGACAGCCCGAACCAGGGGAGACTCCAGTGCCGCCGCAGTAGTGTCGACTGCGAAGGCACGCGCGAGCTCGGGACGGTGCTGCGGGTAGGCGGCAGCGAGCCGGCTCTTCGCGATCGCCGTGCGCTTCACCGGGATCACCAGGGTCCAGGGAGCGACCTGTAGGTCTGCCATCAGGCAAGATTCTTCCATGACCGATGGCAGTGACGACGACCAGGAGGCAGCAGTGAGCGGCCGAAGCACCACCCGGGGGCCCCGGCCACGGCGGGGTTTCTGGTTCGGCCTGGTGGTCGCCATCGTCAAACCGTTCCTGCTGATCTGGACCAAGCAGGACTTCTGCGGCCAGCAGAACGTGCCGCGGACCGGCGGGATGGTGTTCGTCACGAACCACATCTCGCACTTCGACCCGTTCGTGCTCGGCCTGTACGTCTGGGAGTGCCGCCGGATCCCGCGGCTGCTCGGCAAGGCGTCGCTGTTCAAGCTCCCGATCGCCGGCCGGATCATCACCAGCGCCGGACAGATCCCGGTGTACCGCGACTCGGCCGAGGCCGCGGACGCGTTCCGCGCCGCCGTCGCCGCGGTGGAGCAGGGCGAGTGCGTCGGCGTCTATCCCGAGGGCACCATCACCCGTGACCCGGACGGCTGGCCGATGACGGGCAAGACCGGAGCCGCCCGGATCGCGTTGATGACCGGCTGCCCGGTGATCCCGATCGCGAACTGGGGCGCGCAGGAGGTTTTCGCGTCGTACGGCGGCCTGAAGATCCGGTTGCTGCCGCGCAAGACGATGCGGGTGATCGCCGGCGAACCGGTCGACCTGAGCGCGTTCGAGGGCCGGCCGATCACCAACGAGCTGTTGCACGAGGCAACCGAGGTGATCATGCACCGGGTCGCCGACGAGCTCGGCGTACTGCGTGGGGAGACTCCGCCGAAGGAGTTGTTCGACCTGCGCAAGGAGCGGGCTGTGGAGAACAACCGTGAGGATGAGGAGACTCGATGACCAAAGTTGCGGTGTTCGGCGCCGGTTCCTGGGGGACCGCGTTCGCCACTGTCCTGGCCCAGGCCGGCAACCAGGTGTCCGTCTGGGGCCGCCGTGAATCGCTGTGCGAAGCGATCAACACGCGGCACGAGAACCCGGACTACCTGCCCGGCCTGCGCCTCCCGGACGCTATCACCGCAACCCATGACCCGTACGCCGCGGCCGAGGGTGCCGAGGCGATCGTGCTGGCCGTGCCGAGTCAGTCGCTGCGGGACAACCTGAAGGACTGGGCCGAGGCGCTGCCGTCCGCAGTACCGCTGGTGAGCTTGATGAAGGGTGTCGAGGTCGGCACGACAAAGCGGATGAGCGAGGTGATCGCCGAGATCACCGGCGCCGGGCCGGAGCGGATCGCGGTCGTCTCGGGTCCGAACCTGGCGCGCGAGATCGCCGAGGGCCAGCCCGCCGCGGCCGTCGTCGCCTGCGCCGACGAGGGCACCGCCGCCCGGCTGCAGAAGCTCTGCCACTCGCCGACCTTCCGTCCGTACACGAACACCGACGTGATCGGCTGCGAGCTCGGCGGCGCCACCAAGAACGTGATCGCTCTCGCCGTCGGCATGGCCGTGGGCCTGGGCTTCGGCGACAACGCGCGGGCCTCCGTCATCACCCGCGGCCTGGTCGAGACCGCCCGCCTCGGTACTGCGCTGGGCGCCGACGAGCACACGTTCTCGGGCCTGGCCGGACTCGGCGACCTGGTCGCGACCTGCTCGTCGCCGCTGTCCCGCAACCGGACGTTCGGGGAGAAGCTCGGCCAGGGAATGACGGTGGCGGAGATCGCCGGAGCCACCCGTCAGGTCGCCGAAGGCGTGAAGTCCTGCGCGTCGATCTCGGAACTCGCCCACCACCACGACGTCGAGATGCCGATCGCGGAGCACGTCACGAAGGTGGTCGCCGGAGAGATGACCCCGAAGGACATGCTCTTCAGCCTCGTCTCCCGCTCAGCCAAGTCCGAGCGCTGGGGCTAGCCGGTCAGCTGTCGCCCTTGAGCTGATCGCCCTTGAGCTGATCGCGCTGGAGTTGATCGCGCTGGAGTTGGCGGGCAAGGGCGCGGCGTACGGAGGCCGAGCCGACCGGCTTGGTGGCTTTGCCGGCTTTCGTCGCAAGGTCGAGACCGCGGCTGATCTGGTCGTACGCTGCCCGGCAGGTGCCGGGCAACTGGGTCCGGTGCAGCCGCAGGTCCTCTTCGACCAGTCGACGCAACTCGTCGACGGTCCGGGGGGTGAATCGCTTCTTGCCCCTCGCGATCGCTGTGACGAAGGGGGTGCAGCGAGCGCTCTCGAGGAAGCGCTCCGAGATCTCCTCCGCAAGACCCCACAGGCGACCCTCGAGCCACGGGGTGTCTCGCTGATCGAGTTCGAGATCCATCGGGGCCGGCGGGTCGTCCGTCCGCCGCTTCGCCAGTTGCTTGGACACGGCGGGCTGGCTGACGTCGGTGATCCGGGCGATCCTGTCCTGGCCCCAGCCGAAGCCCGCGAACACCGTGATCAGTTCGGCCCGGAGCTTCCGCATCTCCTCACCGGCGCGGATGACCTCGTTCATCTCGGCGAGCATCCGCTCGGCCTGCTCTTCGGTCAGAGTCGCCACAGGCTCGGTTATACACGGGAGGGACGGATATAACCAGGTTGTATAACCCGGTTATAAATGTCAGGATCCCTGCATGCCTATCTTCTCCGCGCCCGACGGAACCCAACTCGCCTATCGCGTCGAAGGGAGCGGCGACCCGCTGATCTGCATCGCCGGAGGTCCTGCCGACTCTCGGTACCTCGGCGGTCTCGGCGGGCTCTCGGCCCATCGCCGGCTGATCGCCTTGGATCTACGCGGTACGGGCGGTTCCGCGGTTCCCGAGGACACCGCTTCCTATCGCTGCGATCGCCTGGTCGACGATGTCGAGGCGTTCCGCGAACACCTCGGGCTGGCCCGGATGGACCTGCTGGCTCACTCCGGCGGCGCGAACCTCGCGACGCAGTACGTGGCCCGGTTTCCGGAGTACGTCGGCAAGCTCGCCTTGATCGGCCCGGGGAGTCGGGCTGTCGGTATCGAGATCACCGGGGAGATGCGACGAGAACTCGCGCACCTTCGGCGGAACGAGCCGTGGTTCCCGGCGGCGTTCGCTGCTCTGGAGGCGATCACCGAGGGCACGGGCACCGATTGGAACGCCATCGATCCCTTCTTCTGGGGTCGGTGGGACGAGGCGGCGCAGAAGCACCAGGCGGCCAGTCGGCCGAGCAATCCGGAAGCTGTCGCTCTCTTTGGGTCCGAGGGCGCCTTCACCCCGGAGGCCACGCGGACGGCGCTTGCGGACTGCAAGGCTCCGGTCCTGCTGCTGGTGGGGGAGTTCGACCTGAACAGTCCTCCTCGGTCGGTGGCCGACTTCGCGGCGCTGTTCCCCGATGCCACGTTCGTGGTCCAGCCGGGCGCGGGACACTATCCCTGGATCGACGACCCCACTCGCTTCGTGGCTACCGCCGCCGCGTTCCTGGGGTGACTCACAAACCCAGGGCGTGCTGCAGCACCATCGCTGCCGCGCCCCGGATGGCGGCCTGCTGGCCTGTCTGGGACGGCACCACCCGTAGCTCGGTGGTGGCCAAGGGCAAGGATCTGGCATAGATCGCTTCGCGGATCCCGGCCAGCAGACTGTCGCCTGCCTGCGAGAGTGATCCGCCGATCACGATCACCGACGGGTTCAGCAAGCTGACGCAGGCCGCGAGCACGGTGCCGATCTCGCGGCCTGCCTGGCGGACGGCCTGAGTCGCCGCCGTGTTGCCGGCCCGCACCAACTCGACCACGTCGAGACTGCTCTTCGGTTCGAGGCCGGCTTGCCGAAGGTGGGCGGCGATCGCCGAAGCCGAGGCGACCGCCTCGAGGCAGCCGGTGTTGCCGCAGCGGCAGAGTTCGGTGTGGCCGGGGGCCTGGATGTGGCCGATGTCGCCGGCCGCGCCCTGCGCGCCACGATGGAGCCGGCCGCCGCTGATCACGCCGGCGCCGATGCCGGTGGCGACCTTGACGAAGAGCAGGTGCTCGACATCGGCGTACTGCGTGGCGTGCTCGCCGAGCGCCATGATGTTGACGTCGTTGTCGACCAGCACCGGTCCGGGGAACTCGGCGGCGATCCGGCTGACGACGTCGTACGAGTCCCAGCCGGGCATGATCGGTGGGTGGTTCGGCCGGCCGGTGAGGTGCTCGACCGGGCCGGGCAGGCCGATACCGGTGCCGGCCAGTCTGTCCATCGTGCTGCCGGTCCGGCGGAGCAGCGCCCGGGCGTGCTCGGCGAGGGCGGTCAGCACGACTTCGGGGCCGTCGGCAATGTTCTGCGGGACGGTGACGGAGTCGACGATCTCGCCGGTGAGGTCAGCGAGCGCGACGGTCAGGTGGGTCGCGCCGACGTCGGCCGCCAGCACCAGTCGGGCGGCGGGGTTGAAGCGGAAGCGTGCGGGCGGCCGTCCGCCGGTGGAGGCCGCCTCGCCGTGCGGGACCACGAACTCCAGCGCCAGCAGGGTTTCCAGCCGGCCGGTGACGGTGGACCGGGCCAGGCCGGTGAGGTCCATCAGTTCGTTGCGGGTGCGCGGTTGCCCGTCCAGGAGCAGCCGCAGTACGGGGGCCGCGCCGGCGGCCGTGGTACCGAGATCTTCTGCCATCAGGACTTCCGCCGTTCGTCGCCGGTCTTTTGCTTGACAGGAATCAAAAGTCTCACATAGCGTCGCGGTCATGTCCACCAGAACGCGAAAGCTCAGGATCGGCATCGTCGGCGGCGGCTTCATGGGCCGCGTGCACGGCAGGTCCGCCCTGGTCGCGGGGGCGCAGGTGGTGGGCGCGATCGGTTCCAGCCCCGAGCGCGCGGCCGCCGCGGCCGAGGCGACCGGCGCCGAGCAGGGCTTCGCGACCCTCGACGACCTGCTCGCCGCGGACCTCGACGTCATCCACGTCTGTACTCCGAACAACACGCACCTGCCGGTGACGCTGCGGGCCCTCGAAGCCGGCAAGCACGTCATCTGCGAGAAGCCGCTCGCGACGTCCGCGAAGGACGCGACCGGGTTGCTCGCGGCGGCGACGGAGGCGGGACTGGTCGCTACCGTTCCGTTCGTCTACCGCTACCACCCGATGGTGCGCGAGTTGCGGACCCGGATCGCCGAGGGCGAGGCCGGGCAGATCACCAGCCTGCACGGCAGTTACCTGCAGGACTGGCTCGCGGGGGAGAACGACCAGAACTGGCGCGTCGACGACGAGTCCGGCGGCCCGTCGCGGACGTTCGCCGACATCGGCTCGCACTGGTGCGACCTGACCGAGTTCGTCACCGGCGACCAGATCGCCGACGTGAGTGCCCAGACCCGCACCATCCGCGCCACCCGCGGCGGGGTCGCAGTACGGACTGAAGATCTTGCGACCGCCCAGTTCCGTACTGCGAGCGGCGTCGTCGGCACGGTGGTCGTGAGCCAGGTCGCCGCCGGCCGCAAGAACCGCCTGTACCTGGAGGTCTCCGGGACCGAGTCGAGCTTCGGGTTCGACCAGGAGGACCCGGACCGGTTGTGGGTCGGGCGGCGCGCGGCGAGCCAGTTGCTCACCCGCGATCCGGACACCTTGAGCCCACCGGCCGCCCGGGTGAACCGGTTGCCCGCCGGCCACGCCCAGGGCTACCAGGACGCCTTCGACTCGTTCGTCGCCGATACCTACGCGGCCGTGCTGGACGGCGACCACCCGGACGGTCTGCCCGACTTCGCCGCCGGTGCCCGTTCCGCCCGTCTCGTTGACGCCGTACTGCGGTCTGCTGCCGCGGACGGCGCCTGGACCACTGTCGAGAACTGAAACCCCCGAGGAGCCAGCACATGCCACGCCCGATCACCCTGTTCACCGGCCAGTGGGCCGACCTGCCGTTCGAGGAGGTCTGCAGCCTCGCCTCGTCCTGGGGCTACGACGGCGTCGAGATCGCCTGCTCGGGTGATCACTTCGACGTCCAGCAGGCCATCGACGACGAGAACTACATCGCGGGCCGGCACGAGATCCTCGAACGGCACGGCCTGAAGGTCTTCGCGATCTCCAACCACCTGGTCGGGCAGGCGATCTGCGACGACCCGATCGACTTCCGGCACGAGGCGATCCTGCCGTCCCGGGTGTGGGGCGACGGCGATCCCGAGGGCGTCCGGCAGCGGGCCGCCGAGGACATGAAGAACACCGCGCGGGCCGCGGCCAAGCTCGGTGTGAACACCGTCATCGGCTTCACCGGGTCGTCGATCTGGCAGTACGTCGCGATGTTCCCGCCGGTGCCGGCCGAGCGGATCGAGGCAGGGTACAAGGACTTCGCGGACCGTTGGAACCCGATCCTCGACGTGTTCGACGAGGTCGGCGTGCGGTTCGCGCACGAGGTGCACCCGTCGGAGATCGCGTACGACTACTGGACCACCGTGCTCACCCTCGAGGCGATCGGGCACCGGGAGGCGTTCGGGTTGAACTGGGACCCGAGCCACATGGTCTGGCAGGACATCGACCCGGCCGCGTTCCTCTGGGACTTCAAGGACCGGATCTACCACGTCGACTGCAAGGACACCCGGATGCGGACCGGCGGCGGCCGCAACGGCCGGCTCGGCTCGCACCTGCCCTGGGGTGATCCGCGCCGCGGCTGGGACTTCTACTCGACCGGCCACGGAGACGTGAACTGGGAGGACTGCTTCCGGGTGCTGAACTCGATCGGCTACGACGGGCCGATCTCGGTCGAGTGGGAAGACGCCGGTATGGAGCGCAAGGTCGGCGCCGCCGAGGCGGTGGACGTCATCCGCAAACTCGCCTTCGACAAGCCCGAAGCAGCCTTCGACGCGGCGTTCGCCACCGACAAGTAGTCCGGTGACGTCAGCCGAGTTTTAGTTTCCTGAGTCGGTCGTTCGTGCATATCTCCGGCGCCCAGGCGTCGAAGCACGACCTTCCGACTCAGGACACTAGTTGCAGTTCGACGATCCAGTTGGACTCGTCGTCGCCGGCCGCTTCCAGGTAGTGCTCACGCCAGCGTGGGGACTCCGGGGAGCACCCGGTGGACTCTGCCCAGTGGGCTAGTGCTTGGTAGGCGGTGGAGATGGTGTTCATCGGGCCGTGGTGGACGATCGACGCTACTTCGGTGGCCGAGAGGGAGTAGGACTCCAGCTCAGGCTCGGGCGTGAGGAGGCCGAGCGTGTCGTAGTGCCGCAGCATCCTGGTCGAAACGCCGCCGAGTTGGTCGAAACGCCGCAGGGCCGGGGAAATTCTCCGATGTTCACCATGTCGCTTTCACCCTCCGGCTTCACACAGTGTCAACCGCAAGCGTTCCGCTGCAGGAAGGCAGGCGCCGGAGGGTGGTTCACTTGGCGTCGACCGGGGTTCAGTGGGAGGAGTGGGCGTGGAGATCGACTGGGGTGTGGGCCGGTACGAGGCGACCGGGGAGATGTTGTTGCCGGTGTCGGAGATCGTCGTGGGGATGGCCGAGCCGCTGGCTAGGAAGACGGTCGTCGATGTCGGCTGTGGGACCGGGAATGCCGCGTTGCTCGCGGCGAGTCGGGGCGCGGTGGTGACGGGCGTCGACCCGGCAGCCCGGCTGCTGGAGGTCGCGCGAGGCCGGGCGGCGAAGGCAGGGCTCGACGTCGACTTCGTGGTGGGCAACGCGGCGAGCATCCCGCTGCCGGACCACTCAGCGGACGTGGTCTTCTCCGTGTTCGCGACGATCTTCGCGCCGGATGCCGAGGCGGCCATCGCCGAGATGGTGCGGGTGACGGCGCCGGACGGGGCGATCAGGTTCACCGCGTGGCCCCCGGAGGGACCGCTGGTGGTGATCAACAAGATCGCCGGGCAGTTCATGGCCGAGGCGATGGGACAGCCCGCCGGCGAGCAGCCGGAGCGGAAGGCGCTCGGCTGGCATGACCGGGATCAGCTGCGGGCCGCGTTCGCGCCGTACGGGTTCGATGTCGAGGTCGAGCGGCGGGAGCTCACGTTCACCGGGAAGTCGCCGGCTGACTACCTGGCGACCTCGTCGGAGCACCCGATGGCGGTGAGCGCGGCGAAGGCCCTGGCGTCACTTCCGAACGGCGCCGACCTGGAGGCCGAACTGGACGCCCGGCTGCTCGCGGCGACCATGGAGCTGAACGAAGACCGGGACGGCTTCAGGTTCTCCAACGACTACGTCGTGGTGACCGCCCGCCGCGGCTGATGTCGAAACCCGCGGGCTGACTTCGTACTACGGGTAAAGAGTCGCCTGGCTGAGGGAGTACGACGATGTCGAAGGTGCTGGTGGATGGTCTGGCCATCGCGGAGTCGCCGCGGTGGCACGACGGCAGGTTGTGGCTGGCGAACTGGGGGACCGGCGAGGTGCTCGCGGTCGGGCTCGACGGCGAGCGCGAGGTGATGGCGAGAGTGCCGGCGCAGACACTGCCGTTCTCGATCGACTGGTTGCCCGACGGGACGCTGCTGGTGGTCGCCGGCGGGAAGTTGTGGCGGCAGGCGGCCGACGGAGAACTGGTGGCGACCGCCGACCTGGCCGAGATCGCCAACGAGATCGTGGTGGACGGACGGGGCTACGTGTACGTCAACGGCGGCTCCTCCGACTTCAGCGAACCAGGAGTGGTCCTGGTCGTCCCACCGGACGGCCCGCCCCGGCAAGTTGCCGACGGCATCGAGTTCGGGAACGGGATGGCGGTGACCGCGGACGGGACCACGCTGATCGTCGCGGAGTCCTTCGGCTGCCGGCTGACCGCGTTCGACCTCGAACCCGACGGCAGCCTGGCGAACCGCCGGGTCTGGGCCGATCTCGGCGACGGACATCCCGACGGCATCTGCCTCGATGCCGAAGGAGCCGTCTGGTACGCCGATGTGCCGGCTCAGCGCTGCGTCCGGGTGCGGGAAGGCGGCGAGGTACTGCAGACGGTCGACCTCGATCGCGGCGGCTTCGCCTGCATGCTGGGTGGTCCCGAGGGCGACACGCTGTTCATCCTCGCCGCCGAGTGGCATGGCTTCGAGAACTTCTCCACCGAGGACCGCACCGGCCAGGTGCTGACCGCCCGAGGCCCCAGCCCGCACGCCGGCAAGCCGTAGCCGGGGGTGCCGACCAGCGGCACCCCGGCTGCTACCCAGATCGCAGGGCTGCTCAGCGTTCAGGAGTCGCGCGCACCTGCGGACGGAGTACGCCGGCGAAGACGGCCAGGCCGGAGGCCAGCACGGTGACGACGATGAACGAGAGGGTGAGGCTCGAGGCCTGGGCGATGCCACCGATCACCGACGGAGCGACCAGGCCCGAGGTGTAGGTGACGGTGGCGACGCCGGCGATGGCCTGGCTGGGGTTGGGCCCGGTGTGGCCGGCGGCGGCGAAAGCCAAGGGGACGACGACCGCGATGCCCAGGCCCAGCAACCCGAAGCCGGCCATGGCGACCAGCGGATGCTGCGCCAGTACGACGAGGAGGCCGCCGAAGGTGGCGATGATCCCGCTGACCCGCACCGTACGAACGGCTCCCCAGCGGTCGACCACCGCGTCACCGGCGATCCGGGCGACGGCCATCGTCAGCGCGAAGCCGGTCGTCGCGGCCGCGGCGACTCCGGCCGAGGTGGTCAGGACGTCCTCCAGGTAGACGGCGGACCAGTCCAGGCTCGCGCCCTCCGCGAAGACCGCGCAGAAGCCGACCGCGCCGATCAGCCAGGCGGACTTCGGCGGCAGGGCGAAGCGTGGCGGCGCCTCCTCATCCTCGGTCGGCCGGAGGTTGAGCACGTAGTGACAGACCGAGATCCCGATCACGGTGAGCACGACCGCGACGGTGAGGTGGTGCGCCTGCGCACTGATCTCGAGGTGCGCGGCGACCGTGCCGAGGCCGGACCCGATCAGCGTGCCGACACTCCACATGCCGTGCAGCCCGGACATGATCGACTTCTTCAGCCGCCGCTCGACCTCGACGCCGATCGCGTTCATGGCCACGTCGGCCATCCCAGCGGTGGCGCCGTAAACGAACAGCGCGGCGCACAGCGCCACCAGGTTCGGCGCGAACGACGGCAGGATCAGCGCCAGCGTCCACAGCGCGATCAGGCCGCGGAGCGTGGCGCGACTGCCGAACTGGTGGCTGATCCTGGCCGCCAACGGCATCGCCAGTGAGGCGCCGAGGGCGGGGAACGCCAGTGCCAGCCCGAGTTGCCCCGGGCTCACCGACGCGTGGTCCTGGATCCACGGCACCCGGGTAGCGAACGATCCGGTCACCGCGCCGTGCACACAGAAGACCGCGCCCACGGCGTACCGAGCCCGCCGGACTTCGTCGACCACGTCCCACCCTCTCCGGAACCGCACAGCGGAAGTCCACCATTCGAACATCAGTTTTGTTTGAACGATCATCCAGCTGTTAACTTTTCTCAGTGAAGAGTACGGAACGGCAGCGGGTGATCGTCGAGCGGCTCAAGGGCTCGACGCGGGTCGGAGTGGCGGAACTGGTGGCGGCGACCGGCGCCTCGGACATGACCGTGCGCCGAGACCTCGACTACCTGGCGGCGCAGGGCGTGCTCAAGCGCGTCCACGGCGGCGCGGTACCGGCGATGCGGACCGGAATCGAGCCGCCCTTCGCGGCCCGGGTCATCGCCGATCTGGGGCCGAAACAGGCCATCGCGAAGGCGGCCGTCGAGCAACTCCGCGACGGCGAGACGATCGTGCTGGACAGCGGCACGACGGCCCTGGAGGTCGCCAAACTGCTTCGCGATCGCGCCGTCACGGTGATGCCGTTGTCGCTGCACGTCGCCCAGGAACTCATCGACGCGCCACGCGTCCGGCTGCTGATGCCGGGTGGTGAGCCGAGGCCGGGGGAGTTGGCGATGGTCGGACCGCTCACGCTGGCCTCGCTCAGGGCGCTGCGGTTCGACGTGGCCGTGCTCAGCCCGTGCGCCTTCAGCATCGAGTCCGGCCTGACCGCGTTCGACCTGGGCGATGCCGAGGTGAAGCAGCAGGCGATGGCGGTCGCCGCCCGCTCGATGGTGCTGGCCGACGGCGCCAAGTGGGATCGCGCCGCGCTGGCCTACATCTGCCCGGCCGATCGACCCGACCTGATCATCACCGACTCCACCGCACCGGAAGAGGCCCGCGCCGTGCTCGCGCAGCGCGGAGTACTGGCGCATGTCGCAGACCAAACCGTGGAAGGGCTCTCTTGAGCATCGACACCGTCACCGCTGCGCCGCCCCGCGCGGCCCGGGTGGCCACCTGGACCTACTTCGGCCTGAACGGCTTCGCCGTCGGCATGTGGGTCGTCCACATCCCGAACGTCGAACGCGCGACCGGCATCACGCACAGCACGCTCGGCCTCCTGCTCCTGGTGCTCGGCGGCGCGGCCTTCATCGGCATGCAGGTGGCCGGCCCGCTCGCCGATCGGGTCGGCCAGCGCCGGCTGGTGCCCGCCGCCGGCGTACTGCTCGGCCTGTCCCTGTTCGGCCCGGGGCTGGCCGGCAGTTGGTGGACGCTCGGGCTGGCGCTGCTCGCCGTCGGCTTCGGCAACGGCGCGATCGACGTGGCGATGAACTCGCAGGCGGTGGTCGTCGAACGCGCCTACCCGCGACCGATCATGGCCGCCTTCCACGCGATGTGGTCGATCGGCGGCGCTTTCGCGGCTCTGATCGGTGCGGCCGCGCTGAAGGCCGACGTACCGACAGCTGTCTCGCTGAGCACGTCCGGGGTGGTCTGCATCGTTGTCTCGCTGGCAGCGGGCCGCTACCTGATCGAGCCGCCGCCCCAGCCGGAACCCGCTGCGGACCAGCCGGAACGCATCGCGCCGCCGCGCAAACTCGTCTGGCAACTCGGCGGTCTGGCCTTCGGCCTGATGCTCGCCGAAGGTGTCGCCAACGACTGGGCCGCACTCCAGTTCCGGGACGTCCTCGGCACCTCAGCCAGTACTGCGGCCTACGCGTACGGCGCGTTCGCCGTCGCCATGACCATCGGGCGGTTCGCCACCGACCGGGTCGCCGCGCTGATCGGTCCGATGGCGATTGTCCGGTACGGCGCCGCGCTCGCCGCCATCGGCCTGACCACGGTCATCGCCGTGCCGTGGGTGCCAGTGGCCTTGATCGGCTGGGCTCTGTTCGGGCTGGGTCTGTCCGGTGGAGTCCCACAACTTTTCACCGCGGCCGGCAACCTCGACACCCGCGCTTCCGGCGCTCTGATGGCCAAGGTCGTCGGCCTCGGCTACGTCGGCCTCCTCGCAGGCCCGGCCTTGATCGGCGGCCTAACCCACTGGATGCCCCTCAACGTCGCCTTCGCCCTGCCAGTTGTCCTCTGCGTCCTGACGGTCATCGCAGCGCCTGTACTCCGCCCGCTCGCCGCGGCCAAGGACTAGTCGATCAGGCTTTGAGGGCCTGCTCGAGGTCGGCCCAGAGGTCGTCGGGGTGCTCGATGCCGACCGAGAGGCGAATCAGATCCTCGGGGATCGTCGGTACTTCGATGGGCCAGCGGCGGCGGCGTTCGAGCATCGACTCGACGCCCCCGAGGCTGGTCGCGTGGACCCAGAGCGAGGTGCTCTCGCAGACGCGTTGAGCGCCGGGGCCGTCGCCGCCGAGCTCGAAGGCGAGGATCGCGCCGAAGCCGGACATCTGCGCGGCCGCCCGCGCGTGGCCTGGGTCGTCCGGCAGGCCGGGGTAGCGGACGAGGCTCACCCGCGGGTGCTCGAGCAGGCGCTGGGCCAGGAAGGCGGCGTTGGACTGGGCTCGCTCCAACCGCAGGGCGAGGGTTCGCAGGCCTCGGAGGGCGAGCCAGGCCTCCATCGGGCCGGGGATCGCGCCGAGGCTGCGGCGGCGCTGCTCCAGGGTTCTCCACAGTTCGTCGGAGGCGGTGATGATCGCACCGAGCACGACGTCGGAGTGGCCGGCGATGAACTTCGTCGCGGAGTGCATGACGATGTCCGCGCCCAGTTTCAGAGGTTGTTGCAGCAACGGTGTCGCGAAGGTGTTGTCGACGATCACCAAGGCGCCGGCTGCGCGACCAGCTGCGGCGAGGGCAGGGAGGTCGGCGACCTCCATGGCGGGGTTGGTGGGGGACTCGATCCAGAGCATGTCCGCGCCGGCGACCGCTACTGAAACTGTCGCAGTGTCGGCGATGTCGACTCGGTCGACGGTCAGCCGGCCGGTGGCGGCCTGCTGATCGAGAAGAGCCAGTACTCCGCTGTACGCGTGCTGTGGCGCGACCACTCGGCCACCGACCGGGATGAGATCGCATACCGCGGCTGCGGCGGCCATTCCGGAGGCGAAGGTCAGACCACGTCCGCCTTCGAGGGCGCCGAGGGTCGTCTCCAGCGCGGCCCAGGCGTCGTTGTCGAAGCGCCCGTAGCCCCGGTCTCCGCCGGCGATGTAGGTCGAGCTGAAGACAGGCGACTCACCCAGCGGCGCGTCTGGCACACGCTCAGGCCGACCGGCATGCACGACGACGGTGGAGGGATCCAGGTCAGGGGTCATGCCTGCATTCTCCCAACGCTCGAACTATTGGGAGGTGGGGAGGGGGATCCCGCCGCCGCGGAGGAGGCCCATGGCTTCTTGGGCCAGTTGCTTGACCTGGGTGCCGTCGGGGTTGTCGACCCAGGTCTGGACCACGATCTCGATGATGTTCATCGTCGTCCCGGCCGCCAGCGCGGCGGTGAACTCGACCGAGTCGCCGGCCAGGCGGGCGGTCAGTTCGATGGTCAGTTCGTTGCGCCAGCGCCAGATCACGTCGGCCAGGTGCGCGCTCAGTGACGGCGTCTGCCCGGCCAGGTCGTAGACAGTCCGGACCCGGTCCGGGTTGCTGTCCATCTCGTCGAGCACGCGCTCGATCAGCGCCTGCAAAGCATCCGGCAGATCGGCGTCGGCCGGCTGCGCCCGGAACCAGTCGAGAGCGCCGAACAGACTGTCCTCGACGAACTCCAGAACCAGCGTCTCCTTGGTCGGGAAGTACCGGTAGAGCGTGCTCGGCCCGACCTCGGCGGCCGCGGCGATCTGCTCGACCGTGGTCCGGCCGAAGCCGTGGTCGGTGAACAGTTCGAACGCCTTGTCCGAGATCAGCCGGCGGGTCCGTTCCCGCTTCAGCTCGCGAAGCCCCATGCCATTACCCCAATGCCACTACCCCGACTGGTCCTGCGTCCGGGCAGCGTACACGCCGCTCGACGCGCCGAGAGTCGAACTCAACTGGCGCCAGCAGTCATATGGTAGTTACTACCAAATTCTTCCCCTGCTCAAACCATCGAAGCGAGGATCTTGCCGATGACTGAGTTTCCCGCCGGCCGGCCGAGCGGTTGCCCGTTCGAGCCGGCAGCCGGCTACACCGCTCTCCGCGAGACTTCCGGGCCGATCAAGGTGTCCACTCCGGCCGGAGTCGACGCGTGGGTCCTCAGCCGGTACGACGACGTCCGCTCGGTGCTGGCCGACACCCGCCTGAGCTCGCGGTCCGCGCCGTCGGCGCACGTCGTACCGGAGGCGGATCTGGAGCGCGAGGTCGAGTCCGGCTCGATCCTGCAGAACGACGGCGAACGGCACGCCCACCTGCGCAGGCTGCTGACGAGCGAGTTCACCGTCAAGCGGGTTCAGGCGCTGCGCCCGCGAATCCAGCAACTGGTCGAGGATCATCTCGACGCGATGCTCGCCAGCGAGGGACCGGTCGACCTGGTCCAGGCGTTCGCACTGCCGATCCCGTCCCTGGTGATCTGCGAACTTCTCGGCGTCCCGTACGCCGACCGCGACCAGTTCCAGCGCCGCAGCGCGATCCTGGTCTCGGTCGACCGGCCCGAGGACGAGGTGACGCGGGTCAGCGAGGAGTTGCAGCAGTACATGGCCGGGCTGGTGCTGGCCAAGCTCGAGCAGCGGGAGGACGACCTGCTCTCCCGGCTGATCACCCGGGCCGAGGACCAGGGCAACCCGCTGACCGTCCCGGAGTTGGTGTCGATCGGTATCACGCTGCTGATCGCCGGCCACGAGACCACCGCGAACATGATCGCCCTCAGCACCCTCGTCCTGCTCCGCAACCCCGATCAACTGAACGCCCTTCGCAACGACCCCGCGCTGGCCCCGGCCGCCGCCGAGGAACTGCTGCGCTACCTGTCCGTCGTGCAGTTCGGCCTGTTCCGCCACGTGCTGGACGATCTCCCGCTCGGCGACGAGACGATCAAGGCCGGCGAGTACCTGATCGCCGCGCTGTCGTCCGGCAACCGGGACGAGTCCGTATTCCCGAATGCCGACCAGGTCGACCTGTCCCGGAAGGCCTCGGCCCACCTCGCCTTCGGCTTCGGCCCGCATCAATGCCTCGGGCAACAACTGGCCCGGGTCGAGCTGCAGGAGGTCTACACCCGGCTCTACCGGCGGATACCGACGCTCCGGCTGGCGGTGCCGTTCGAGGAGATCAAGTTCAAGGACAACACCCTCGTGTACGGCGTGACGGCGCTGCCCGTCACCTGGGATCGCTGAGCGAAGGGAGTCGACGATGGACGTGACGATCGACCAGGAAGGCTGTGTGGCCGCCGGACAGTGCGTGCTCGCGGCGCCGGACGTCTTCGACCAGCGGGACGAGGACGGCGTCGCCATACTGCTGCAGCCTCCGCCGGCCGACCAGTACGACGCCACCCGCGAGGCGGCGCTGCTCTGCCCAGCCCGGGCCATCCACCTGAGCGAATGACCAACCAAATGCCAAGGAAAGGACGGAAGGCGGTGGGGCGGGAAGAGCACATTGTCATCGTCGGGGCTTCGGCCGCCGGGTCGACGATTGCGCAGACGCTGCGCCGTGAGGGCTTTGCCGGCGCCCTCACGGTGATCGGCGACGAGCCGCACCTTCCGTACGACCGGCCGCCGCTGTCGAAGCAAGGCCTGCTGGGCACCTGGCCGCCGGACCGCACCCGTTTCGGAGCCAGTACTGCGTACGCGGAGCAGGGCATCGACCTCAAGCTCGACGCCCGCGCGGATCGGCTGGATCTTGACGCGCGGCAGGTCTACCTGGCCACGGGGGAGGAGGTCGGCTACGACCGGCTTGTGATCGCTACTGGGGTGCAGCCGATCCAGCCGTTCCAGCAGGAGCGTGTACACGTCCTGAGGACTCTCGACGATGCTGTGGCTCTTCGGGAGTCGTTGCTGCAGGCATCGGCGGTTGTCGTAATCGGAGCTGGGTTCCTTGGGTCGGAGACTGCTGCTGCCGCACGGCAACTCGGGTGTGACGTGACCCTCGTGGATGTGGCTCAGGCGCCTATGGCCAGGCAGTTGGGTGCGGAGGTCGGGTGGATGGTCGCCGACCTGCACGCAGCCAACGGAGTACGGATGGTGGGTGGTACCGCCGTCAGAGCGGTGCATGCGGGGGCTGTAGAGCTGGCAGACGGGTCGCAGCTCAAGGCAGACGTAGTGCTTGTTGCCGTTGGCTCCAAGCCGGCTACTGCCTGGCTGGAGGGGTCTGGATTGCCGTTGGGCGACGGCGTCCTGTGTGACGAAGCGCCGGAAGAGGTCCGCGCGGTGGGTGATGTCGCACGGTGGACCAGCAGGCGATTCGGCTTGTCACTCAGGCTGGAACACCGGACCAACGCGACCGAGCAGGCGGTCTGGACAGCGCGCGACCTGCTCGCGGCGAGCAAGGAACCGTTCGATTCGATCCCGTACTTCTGGACGGACCAGTACGACGCGAAGATCCAGGTCTACGGCGTGATTCCACCCGACGCGCGGCTGGTGATCACGCAGGGGAGCCCGGCGGCGCGGCGGTTCGTCGCGCAGTACCGGTCCGGGGGTCGGGTGACGGCCGTGCTGGGCTGGAACATGCCGCGGGAGACGCGCCGGGAGCGGGCGTCACTGACAGAGATCTGAAGAGCTCTTAACTAAACCCTGGTCACAACCGGATCACCGGACCGCTATCGTCGAGCCGGTGAGTGAGTACTCGAGGGAAGAAAAAAGCAAGCCCCGCGTCGCCGTGGTTTTCGGCGGCCGGTCGAGCGAGCACGCCATCTCCTGCGTCACCGCGGCCAACGTGCTGCAGGTGATCGATCGGGACAAGTACGAGGTCGTGCCCGTCGGCATCACCACCAGCGGCCACTGGGTGCTGGAGAGCGGGGACCCGGAGCGGTTGTCGATCACCGACGGCAAGTTGCCGGAGGTGGACGTGACGGCGCTGCCGGTGCTGTTCGGCGCGGACCGTGAACTCGTCGTCACCGAACCGGGTGAGGTGCCGGCCACGCTGGGCGAGGTGGACGTGGTCTTCCCGCTGCTGCACGGCCCGTGGGGTGAGGACGGCACGCTGCAGGGCCTGCTGGAGATGTCGGACATCCGGTACGTCGGCTCCGGCGTCCTGGCCAGCGCCGTCGGCATGGACAAGCACTACATGAAGGTCGTCTTCGCGGCGGCCGGACTCGAGGTCACTCCGTACGTCGTGATCCGCGACCGCGACTGGACTCGCGACCCGCAGGCCTGCCGTGAGGCGGTCGACCGGCTCGGCTACCCGGTGTTCGTGAAGCCCGCCCGGGGTGGTTCCAGCCTCGGCATCAGTAAGGTGAACAGCCTCGACGAACTGGACGACGCGGTCGCCGAGGCCCGCGCGCACGACCCGAAGGTGATCGTCGAGGCGTCGGCGAAGAACCCGCGCGAGATCGAGGTCGGCGTGCTCGGCGGTCTCAACGGTGGTCCGGCCGAGGTCAGTGTCTGCGGCGAGATCGCGATCTCCGGCGGCGGGCACGACTTCTACGACTTCGAGACGAAGTACCTGCCGGAGGGCGAGGAGTACACCGCGCTGTCGGTGCCGGCCGATCTGCCGGACGACGTCGTGGCTGAGGTCCGGGCGAAGGCGCTGACCGCCTTCGACGCGATCGAGGGCGAAGGGCTGGCGCGGGTCGACTTCTTCCTCGACGAGGACCACAACGTCATCATCAACGAGATCAACACCATGCCCGGCTTCACCCCGACGAGCATGTTCCCCCGCCTGTGGGCAGCCTCGGGCGTCGACTACCCGGCCCTGGTCGACCGACTCCTGACCCTCGCCATGACCCGCAACACCGGCCTCCGCTGAACCGTTCCCGCAGTTGGCAACCCCGGCCGGCTCACCAGTTCTCGTGCCTCAACCACGGCACGGCCGGCGCTCACCAGTTCTCGTGCCTCAACCCCGGATCGTCGATCCGGGGTTGAGCTTTGCCGCCTTGCTGTTGAGGTAGCGCTGCTGCGGCAGGCTCGTGGTCCGGCTCGCCGCCTGCTCGTACGCCGACCGCGCGCCGGCCAGATCGCCCGACATCTCCAGCAGGTGCGCCCGCACCGCCGACAACCGGTGGTCCTTGGCGATCCGATCGTCGCCCTCGATCTTCCCCAGCAGCGCCAATCCCTCGGCCGCACCCCGAGCCATCGCCACGGCGACGACGTGGTTCAACGCGACCATCGGGTTGTCCGTCAGTTGCAGCAGTACTTCGTACAGCGCCACGATCTGCGGCCAGTCCGTCTCTTCGGCAGATCCCGCCTCGTCGTGCACCGCGGCGATCGCCGCCTGCAGTTGATACGGCCCGACCGGTCCGCGGGTAACGCCTCGGTGATCAACTCGACGCCTTCGTCGATCAGCGCGCGGATCCACAACGACCGATCCTGTTCGGCCATCGGGACCAGTTCGCCGTTCGGCCCGGTTCGCGCCGGGCGACGCGCGTCCGTGAGCAACATCAGCGCGAGCAACCCGGCGACCTCGCTGTCGTCGGGGAGCAACCTGTGCACCATCCGGGCCAGCCGGATCCCCTCGGCCGCCAACTCGACCCGCTGCAGGTTCGGACCCGTCGTACTGGCGTAGCCCTCGTTGAAGATCAGGTAAATGACCTTCAGTACTGCGTCCAGCCGCTCGTCCGCGTCCGGTGGCATCGAGAACCTGGCGCCGGCATCCTTCACGCTCTGCTTCGCCCGGGTGATCCGCCGGGTCATCGTTGCCTCGGGCACGAGGAAGGCGCGGGCGATCTCGGCGGTGGTCAGGCCGCCGACCGCTCGCAGGGTGAGCGCGATCTGCGACGCGGCCGAGAGCGAGGGGTGGCAGCAGAGGAACAGCAGGATCAAGGTGTCGTCCGCGGCGGGCTCGACCTTGTCTGCTGGGGTTGCTAGCCAGTCCTCGGGCAGCACCCACTGGGCGACCGTGTCCTCGCGGCGCTGCCGGGCCTGCTCGTTGCGCAGCAGGTCGGTCAGCCGGCGGGACGCGATCTTGATCAGCCAGGCACGCGGATTGTCCGGACGTCCGCCAGTCGGCCACTGCTGCGATGCCGCCAGCAGAGCCTCCTGGACGGCATCCTCCGCGGTGTCGAAGTGCCCGTACCGCCGGACCAGCGCACCGAGAACCTGCGGCGCCAGTTCACGCAGCATCTCCTCGAGCGCGGGCCCGGACATCAGTTCGCCTCGGACAGGAAACCGGACATCAGTTCGCCTCTGGTGTCAGTTGGCTCAGGTGCCGGTTGGCTCAGGTGCGGCCTGGGCATCAGTCGACCAGGTCGTCCCGGGTCTCCACGATCGGCCGGATGTCGGCGTACGCCGTGGCTCGGACGAACTCCGGGGCGGGAGTGTCGCCCAGCCGGGCGGCGATCTCGGTGGCGCGGTCGAAGCTCTCGCACTCGACGATCCAGTACCCGGCGAGCACTTCCTGCGTCTCGGCGTACGGGCCGTCGGTGACCACCGACGAGCCGTCCTTCGACCCGAGCCGGCGGGTCAGCACCGGCGCGGCGAGTGCCCGCGTCTCGACCATTTCGCCCGACTCGATCAGGTCGTTGTTGAACTTCTCCATGAACGCGCCCATCGCGGCGAAGTCCTCCTCGGTCCAGGCCGGCTTGCCCGTGTCCTTGCCGCCCATGCCGTCGTAGTCCTGCTGCGAGGCATACGTCAAAATCATGTACTTCATCGAAATCTCCCGTCGTCCGTGGCACCACTCTGGTGCTTCTCACCAGCTACGTCGATGCACCCAACAGGAACCGGACACGCACTCTTCAGGTACAGGGGGTGATCAGGGTGTTGTGGGCCTTGACGGCGTCGGAGACGTCGGTGAGGGCGTTCGCCTCCGGCTTGTACTTCACCGGGACGGCGATCTCCAGGTAGACCTTGCGGCCGATCGTGGTGAAGATGACGCCGTTGCCGACCTCCTTGGCGAACCAGCCGACGCCGTTCACCTCGAAGCACTGCGACTGGGCCTCGGCCATCCCCGCGGGCGGCGCGACCCCGCAGGTCACCTCGACCGGCGGATCGCCGTACGCCGCGGTCAGCGGGCTCGGCGGCTCGGTCTCGCGACGTTCGGCGTCCAGCACCTTCTTCGGCAACGCCTTCACCATCGGTGCGCAAGCGTCGGCGACCTCGGCAGCAGGCGACGGTACTGCGACCGGCGCCGGCCCCGGACTGCAGCCGGCCGGCGCGATCGCGCCGACGGTGGACAGAGCGACGGCCAGGGCGGCCCGTCGACGGGCGCGCCGGCGCCTGCGGGCGATGACCGGACTCAGATGTGGACGACGGGGCACGTCAGCGTGCGGGTGATGCCGGGCACGTTCTGCACCTTCGCCACGACCAGCTTGCCGAGCTCGTCGACGTTGCGAGCCTCGGCGCGCACGATCACGTCGTACGGACCGGTCACGTCTTCGGCCAGGGTGACGCCCTGGACCTCGGCGATCTGCTGGGCGACGTCGGCTGCCTTGCCGACCTCGGTCTGGATCAGGATGTAGGCCTGGACCACCACGTCGTTCTCCACTCAGTCGTCCTCAGCTGGCATCGGCCACGGTACTGCGAAGCGGCCCGGCGTACTCTTCGTTGCCCGGTCACCGTACCGCCTAGACTCGCCGGAGCGATATGGGAGGTCAGCTGACGTGACAGAGACGTTGGGAAGCACCGGTGAGTTCGGCTTGATCCAAGCCGTCACCAAGAGCCTTCCCCAAGGTGAGGACGTCCTGGTCGGACCGGGCGACGATGCGGCCGTGGTGGCGGTGCCGGACGGCCGGATGGTGATCACGACCGACCTGCTGGTGGAGGGCCGCCACTTCCGCCAGGACTGGTCCTCGGCCTACGACGTGGGCCGCAAGGCCGCCGCGCAGAACCTGGCCGACATCGTCGCGATGGGCGCCCGGCCGACCTCGCTGGTCGTCGGGTTCGGCGCGCCGCCCGAACTGCCGAGCGCGTGGGCGGTGGAGTTGCACCAGGGGCTCGCCGACGAGTGCGAACTGCTCGGCGTCAGCATCGTCGGCGGCGACACCGTCCAGTCGGACAAGATCGTCGTCTCGGTGACCGCCTTCGGCTCCCTCGACGGCCGCCCTCCCGTACTGCGCTCCGGGGCGCGCCCCGGCGACGAGGTGGCCGTGGTCGGCCGGCTGGGCTGGGCCGAGGCCGGGTTCACCGTGCTCAACCGGGGTTTCCGCTCGCCCCGCTCGGTCGTGGAAGCCCACCGCCGCCCGGCACCGCCGTACGCCGAAGGGCCGCGCGCGGCGCTCGCCGGTGCCTCGTCGATGTGCGACGTCAGCGACGGCCTGGTCGCGGACCTCACCCACATCGCGGTCGCGAGCAAGGTGCTGATCGACATCCGGTCGGCCGCGTTGACGGTCGCGGAGCCGCTGCAGGCGGTTGCGGCGGCGACCGGCGCGGACGCGCTGGGCTTCGTGCTGGGCGGTGGCGAGGACCATGCCCTGGTCGGCACGTTCGAGCCGGCCGACGTACCGGAGGGGTGGACCGTCATCGGCACGGTTGCTGAGGGCAACGAAGAACGCCCGCCGGGTACCGTCACGGTGGACGGTCACCTCTACACCGGCAGCACCGGCCACGCCCACTTCAAGAGCTGACATGTCGACGAACCGCCTCCAGGAGCTGTCATGAACGCCGCGCCGCCCAGGGTTCTCACCGTCGCCGGGTCCGACTCGGGCGGTGGGGCCGGGATCCAGGCCGACCTGAAGTCGATGCTGGCCAACGGTGTGCATGGGATGAGCGTGCTGACCGCGATCACCGCCCAGAACAGCCTCGGCGTGCAAGGCGCCTGGGAGCTGCCCGAGGAGCAGGTCGTCGCGCAGTTCCGCAGTGTCGTGGACGACATCGGGGTCGACGCGGTGAAGACCGGCATGCTGGCCTCCGCGTCGATGGTCCGGGTGGTGGCGTCGCTGCTGCGGACGCTGCCGGCCGACGTGCCGGTGGTGATCGATCCGGTCGCGGTGTCGAAGCACGGCGACAAGCTGCTGGGCGCGGACGCGATGGACGCCGTCCGGTCCGAGATCGTGCCGCTGGCGACTGTGCTGACCCCGAACCTGACCGAGCTCGGACCGGTCGCCGGCGTCGAGTTGCGCGGCGTCGACGATCGCGAACTGGCGGCGAAGATCCTGCTCGACGCCGGTGCTTCGTGGGTACTGGTGAAGGGCGGGCACGACGAGGGTCCGCTGTCCGTGGACGTACTGCACGGTCCGGGTGTGCGGGAGGAGTTCAGCTCTCCCCGGGTGGACAACCGGCACACGCACGGCACCGGGTGCACGCTCGCCAGCGCGATCGCGTCGTACCTGGCGCGCGGGTACGACGTACCGGCTGCGGTCGGTGCCGCCAAGGACTACATCAGCGGGGCGGTGGCCGCCGGGTTCGCGCTCGGCGGGGGGATCGGACCGGTGGACCACGCGTGGCAGTTTCGAGACATCTCCCACCCCGGCCACCCCGGTCGTTCGAAACAGGAGTAACAGGTGAACAAGAGCCGCCCACCGGTGGACGGACAGTGTGACGAGTGCGGCTTCGACTACGACACAGGTGATCTGCAGGGAACGGTGACGACGCTCGTCCGGCAGTCGGCCGAGTGCAGCATGGCGCTGACGAAGGCGGCCGCCGGTCCGGACTCGGACGTGGTGCGGATCCGGCCCGAGCCGGAGGTGTGGTCGGCGATCGAGTACGCCTGCCACGTCCGCGACGTGCTCGAGGTGCAGCGGTTCCGGATCGCGCAGTGCCTGGCCGAGGACCGTCCCGTCTATGCCCCGATGGACCGGACCGGGCGGGTGAAGGAAGCGAAGTACGAGGATCAGGACCCGATGGAGGTCGCGGCCGCGCTGATGCGCTTCGCCCGCGAGTTCGGCGCCGCGGCCCGCGTGCTGCAACCGCACGAGCTGGGCAAGCTCGGCCTCTACAACTACCCCGTACGAGCCCCGCGCAGCCTCGGCTGGCTGATCCGCCACACCGCCCACGAGATCCAGCACCACCGCCACGACATCATCAAGATTCTCGCGGTGCTGGAGCCCCCGATCATCCCCGCCCCCAAGCCGGACCCGGTCGAGGAGACCACCGACTCCACCTCGACCGATCCCGAGCCCTCAGCCGACTCGCCCGTCGACACCGAACGCTGATCGGCCGAGTTCGCCCCGCTGAGCGGTCATGGCGGCTTGAAAACCGTGGTGGATGATCATGGTCCGAACTTCTTGCCCGATCCTCTCGATGATTGGAGGATCGATCTATGGTTCAGTCACCTCATGCGGATTGACGAACTCCGGACGCTGCTCGCCAAGCACGCACGGCCCGACCTGACAACGGCCATCGACGACGTGCTGATCTCGAAGGTCGAGCACCCGTTGCCGCCGTCGTCGTCCATGTCGGGCACCGTGATGGCGCTCATCGCCCAGGGCGCGAAGCGCATCGCGCTCGGCGACCGCGTGTACGAGTACCGCGCCGGTCAATACCTGATCGCCTCGGTCGACCTGCCGATCACCGGCCACTACACCGAGGCCGGCCCCGAGCAGCCGGCACTCGGCTTCGGCCTGACCCTCCAACCGGCCGCCGTCGCCGAGGTACTCCTCCAGGCCTCGCCCGGAGACCTAGCGCCTACCACGGGCACGCCGTCCGGCATGGCGGTCAGTGAGGCGTCGGACGACCTTCTCGACGCGGTGATCAGGCTGCTGCGTCTGCTCGACCAGCCCCGCGATCGGGCGGTCCTCGCCCCGCTGATCAAGCGGGAGATCCTCTGGCGGCTGATCACCGGCGAGCAGGGCGCCGTCGTCCGCCACCTCGGTCTACCCGACAGCAGCCTGACCCACGTCGCCGGCGCGGTCCGCTGGATCCGCGACCACTACGCGCAGTCCTTTCGCGTCGAGGAGGTGGCGCAGCAGGCGGGCATGAGCGCGTCCGCCTTCTACCGCAACTTCCAGGCGGTCACGGCGATGAGCCCGGTCCAGTTCCAGAAGCAGATCCGCCTGCAGGAGGCCCGGCTCCTGCTCGCCACTCACCCCAAGGACATCACCGGAGTCGGCAGTCGCGTGGGTTACGACAGTCCATCCCAGTTCAGCCGCGAGTACCGCCGCCAGTTCGGCGCCTCCCCAAGCCAAGACGCCGCCCGCCTCCGAGGCTCCACCCCCGAAACCACTCCTGCCCTGGTCTGAGGCTGGCTCAGGGGTGGGTTTCTGACCAGGCCGCGAGAGCGGTGTCCGTGGTGATGTGGTCGAGGCCGAGGGCTGCGGCGCCGCGGAGGGCGCCGTCTTCTTGGTGAGTGGCGTCCAGGACCGGCGGTGGGGAAGCGCGGTGGAACGTCATCAAGCCGGCGGTGTAGGCGTCGGTGAAGGTGACCGGTGCGGCGGCTCGGAGGGGGACGGCCAGGCCGCCGAGAGTGACGACGTCGGGGTCGTGGGCGTTGACGAGGCCGGCGATGCCTGAGGCGAGTGCTGCTGTCACCCGGCTGACCGCTCGCGCGACTCGCTTCTCGTTGAGGCGTTGGAGCACTGACTCGGCATAGGCGTACGGGTCGTCCGGTTCAGGCTCGCGGAGGTGTTGGGCGAGGGCTCGGCCGTCGATCTCGAGGTCCCAGCAGCCGCTGGCGCCGCACGGGCAGGAGCGGCTGCGGTCGCCGAAGGGCATATGCCCGTACTCTCCTCCGGCCCCAGTGGCTCCACTGGCCGGGATGCCGTCGAGGATGAGGGTCCCGCCGACTCCTACCTCGACGATGAGATGCAGCGCGGTGCCTGCCCCGGCGGCTGCTCCAGTACGCGCCTCGGCGACGCCGCTGAGCGTGGCGTCGTTCCCGGCGAGGAGGGGGAGGCCGGTACCCGCCGTCACTGCGGTCAGGTCGACCTGACCCCACCCGAGCGTCGGCGCCTGCATCAGGTGGTCGTCCCGCACTGTCCCGGCCACTGCCAGAGTCACGGCGCGCAGGCGGTCGCCGTACTGGTTGCGGGTGGTCTCGACGGCAGCATGCAGGTTCGCCAGCACCGACTCGGGCCGGCGGCTGCGGTGGCGGACGGACTGCTGCTCATGCAGTACGCCGTCCAGCGTCACCACCGCGCTCCGCCAGTTCCCCTGCCGCAGGTCCATCGCCAGCACTACCGGGCCGCGTGGATGCGGCTGGAGCACAGTGGTCGGTCTCCCGCGTCCCCGGCTCGGCGCAGGTGTCTCGGTGAGAAGGTGCAGGTCCCTCAGCCGCGCAGTGACCTCGGTAGCCGAACTGGTGCTCAACCGCAGTTCGCGAGCCACCGCGGCACGGGTGACGCCGGGCTGCCGGGCCACCTGTCCCAGTACGTCCGCAGCCGTCTGCCACTGGCCGCGTCGCGCCGTCGGTCTCACGTCGCCTCTTGCCGTCATAGCACCTCTCGGGTTTATGCTCGGAGAACGAGTTTAATGGAGGATCGATGGATCTACAGCATCTCCGGGCCGTGTTGTTCGACATGGACGGCACGCTGGTCACGTCGGACGAGTCGGTCGAGCGTGCTTGGACGACCTGGGCCGGCGAGTACGGCGTGGACGCCGCCGAGGTGCTCTCGCAGGCCCACGGCGCGCCCGCGGAATCGACCGTCGACCGGATGATGCCCGGACTGGAGGAGTCGGCTCGCCTGGCGGCCGCAGCTCGCCAGTTGGAGCTCCAGTACGACGACCTGGACGGCGTACTGGCTGCGCCGGGAGCTGCTGAGGTGCTCGCCACGATCTCGCGCCGCGGGCTTCCGTGGGCGGTCGTCACGAGCGCCGACCAGCGGCTGGCGAAGGTGCGGCTGGGTGCCGCGGCGATCGACCCGCCGCTGCTGGTGACGATCGAGGACATCAGCCGCGGCAAGCCCGACCCCGAGGGCTACCTTCGCGCTGCCGAGTTGCTCGCTGTCGACCCGCAGTACTGCCTGGTGGTGGAGGATGCCGAGGTCGGGCTCGAGGCGGGTCGGGCCGCCGGTGCGTTGACTGCCGCTTTGAAGGGCTTGGATGGGGACATCCGTCTGCGGGACCTCCATGAGTTGTCGGCGCTGCTGGACTTTGCGCCTCGGCCGCCGGGATGAGTGAAGCCGATGGCGCGGTCGACGTACTGACGCAGCCGCGGCGCGGGGTATCGGCCGACTTGCTGGGCGCCTTGTCGTTGGCGGGTTTGGGCTTCGCGATCGCGGGGCTGGGTGCCTGTGTCGCGTTGCTGGCCAGGGATCTGGGCGAGTCGACGGATCAGCTTGCCGTGCTGCCGTCGGCGTTCGCGGTGGGGCTGCTGATCGTCGCCGGGATCGGTCCGCTGCTCCTGCGCACCGACGCGAAAACCCCCGTACTCCGCGCCGGCGCGATCGTCTGCGCGGCTGGTGCGGTGCTCCTCGCCGTCGCGCAGAACCTCGTTGTCGCGCTGGCGGGTGGTCTGTTCGTCGGTCTGGGTGGTGCGTTGATGATCCTGGTCGTCCCGCTCCTGCTGTCCGGTCCGCGAGCCGCTCTCCGGATCGCCCGGGTCAACGCTGTCTCCAGCACCGTCGGGATTTTCGCCCCACTGATCATCGGCACTCTCGACTCGCTCGGCCCGACCGGCCGCCTGGCCATGCTCCTCGCCGCGGTTCCCCTCGTCCTCCTCATCCCGCTCCTCCGCTCTTCGCGGGAGCTGCAAGCGCAGGAAGCGCAGAGACCGCTGGACGCGGCGAGGATGGGTGGATCGGCTGATGCGGCGCCGGCTTCGGCAGTGTCGAGCGCTGGCCGGCGCCCCGCCTCAAGGCGCGAGCCACATCATCCTCAGCCTCGTGGCGGGGTGTGGGTGGGTGTCTTCGGTGGGTGGTCGCGGGTGGTGCTCGCCATGGCGGTGGAGTTTTGTTTCGTGATCTGGGCAGTGGCGCGGATGGTGGCCACTGGACTGCCGACAGGGACCGCCGCGTTGCTGGCGAGTGCCTTCCCGATCGGCATGGCTGTCGGGCGGATGATCGGGCCGGTGCGGGTGCGCGGAGTCTCGCCGTTGATGCCTGGTGCGGTGCTGGCCGGGCTGGGGACGGTGTGCGTGACATTGTTCGACGGGCCGGCTGTGGTCACCGTCGGGCTGGCACTCGCAGGGCTGGGCGTGGCGACGTTCTATCCGATCGTGCTCGCCGACCTGATCTCCATCCCCGGCGTCAGCCCAGCGCATCTCGCATCGCTCAGCGCCTGTGCGTCAGGAGTGGCGATCTTGCTCGCACCGGCCGCTCTGGCCGCGCTGGCCGGCGTGGTGGAGTTGCGGACCGCCTTCCTGATTCCCCTTCCGCTTCTCCTCGTCCTGTTGCTCGTCCGTCGCCCCGGCTCAGATTCAGATCAGGCTGAGACAGCCAGGCCGTAGCGCTCGAGCAGAGCACGGAGAGCGTCGGTCCCGTCGACCAGGTCGTAGATCTCGGCGTGCAGGCCGACGCTCCGGGCACTGTCGACATTGGCCGCGTTGTCGTCGATGAACAGCACCGACGAGGCCGGCCGGTCGATCGCGGTGAGGATGGCCCGGAAGTACGCCGGATCGGGTTTGGCCAGGCCGAGGTCGCAGGAGTAGAAGGTCTGGTCGAACCAGTCGCCGTAGTGCCGCTCGTCGTGCATGATCGCGCGCCGGTAGGCCTGCTGGTTGGTCGCCAGGTGACACCCGACGCCGCGAGCCCGCAACTCCTGGATCCACTCGACCACGGTCGGCACCGCCTCGAACCGGCGCCACAGGTCGAGCACCGATGCGGCCTGCGCCGAAGATCCCCACCGCGCCAGGACCTCGACCACGGCCTCCTCGAAGTCGCCCTTGCCGACCAGCGAGGGCCGCTCCGACTTCATCAGGTCGAGCACGAACTCGTCCGCCGACCCGGCGGGGACGAAGCTGGACAAGGCGGCGCGCCAGTCCACGGTCGGCCGCTGGATCACTCCATCGGCATCGAACAGGACGGCCTCGATCGTCAGCGGCATGCCCGCCATCCTGTCAGCCGTCCACTGTTCGAGACTGGCCGGGGCAGCCGCGGCTTAACCCCTTGACCGGTTCAGTTGGTATGCGCTTCCCTTGACGGGCCTGAACATTTCCCGACAAGTTCTCGCGCAAACGAACATCGAAAGTGCCCCTCCCAGTGGCGACGCGAAGGTGTAGGTGAGGCGGTTCATGGCAAGACCTCCGAGCAGGCCTGGCGGGACGCGCAGCGCCAGGTCGACCGCGAACTCACCCGGGTGGGGGCGATCCGAGATGGCCGTCAGCGCGACGATTCGCAGGACGACCGCGGTGACCACCAAGGAGCCGGGCCCAGCTTCACCTTCATCAACGTCTGGAACGACCACCTGTGGCCGTTGATCGTGATGACGGATCCGAACAAGCTCACCCTGCAGGTCGCCCTGCAGCAGCTGAACGGTGGCTACGGCACCGACTACAGCATGGTGATGGCGGGAGCACTGATGAGCGTGATCCCCTTGATCGGTGTCTTCATCATCGGTGGCCGCCACTTCATCGCCGACATCGCCGCCGGCGCGATGAAGTTCTGACCCTGCCCACACACTTCCGAGGGGAACCTCTGTGCCCAACACCAAGCTCCGCTGGGGAATCCTGGGGACCGGCAACATCGCCTCCCGGTTCGCCGGCCAGCTCCCGTCGTCGACCACCGGCGAACTGGCCGCGGTCGGCAGTCGCAGTACGGACTCGGCGGGAGAGTTCGCCGACCGTTACAGCATCCCGAACCGGCACGGGTCGTACCAGGAACTCCTGGACGACGACACGGTCGACGCGGTCTACATCGCCACCCCCCACCCGCTGCATCCCGAGTGGGCGATCAAGACCGCCGAGGCCGGCAAGCACGTGCTGTGCGAGAAGCCGCTCGCGATCAACCGGGCCTGGGCCGCGGCGATGATCGAGGCCGCGGTACGCAACGACGTCTTCCTGATGGAGGCGTACATGTACCGCTGCCTGCCGCAGACCAAGCTGATCGCCCAGTTGATCCAGGACGGCGCGATCGGCACGGTGCACCAGATCCAGGCGTCCTTCGCCTTCCAGGCCGCCTTCCGCGCCGAGAGCCGGATCTTCGCCGACGAACTGGCCGGCGGCGGCATCCTCGACGTCGGCGGCTACCCGGTCTCGATGGCGCGGCTGATCGCCGGCGCGGCCATCGGAGCGCCGTACGCCGATCCGGCGGCGGTGACCGCGGTCGGTCAGGTGGGGGAGACCGGTGCGGACGAGTGGTCCGTGGCGACGCTCTTCTTCGACTCCGGGATGACCGCGCAGGTCAGCACGGGAGTCCGGCTCGGCGACGAGAACCGGGTCCGCGTCCTCGGCAGCGAGGGCTACCTGGTCGTCGAGGACCCGTGGTTCGGCGGCGACGGCAAGCCGACCCACGTCACCGTGCACAAGGTGGGGGAGGAGCCGCGGGACATCTCCGCGGAACCTGCCTTCATCTACGCGGCCGAGGCGGACGCCGTCGCGGCGGCGATCGAGCAGCGGCAGGCTCCGGAGATGTCGTGGGCCGACACCATGGGCAACCTGGCGGTCCAGGACGAGTGGCGCAAGCTGATCGGCCAGCAGTACGCGAGCGAGCGCGAGGACGCCGTCATTCCGACGGCGACCGGGCGACCGCTGATCCGCCGCGACGACGCCCCGATGACGTACGGGGAGGTGGCCGGACTCGACAAGCAGGTGTCGCGGCTCGTGATGGGCGTGGACAACCAGGAGACGCTGACCCACGCCGCCACGATGTTCGACGACTTCGTCGAGCGCGGCGGGACGACGTTCGACACGGCGTACATCTACGGCGGCGGCCGCGGCGAGAAGTTGCTCGGCCAGTGGATCAGGTCCCGCGGCAACCGGGACGAGGTGGTTGTCATCGGCAAGGGTGCGCACACGCCGCACTGCGACCCGGAGTCGATCACCCGGCAGTTGGGGGAGTCGCTGCGGCGGTTGCAGACCGACCACGTCGACCTCTACCTGATGCACCGGGACAACGAGGAGATCCCGGTCGGGGAGTTCGTCGACGTCCTGGACGAGCACTTCCGGGCCGGCCGGATCAAGGCGTACGGCGGGTCCAACTGGTCCACCGCGCGTTTCGACGAGGCGAACGCCTACGCCGCGGCGAACGGGAAGCAGCCGTTCACGTTGCTGAGCAACCACCTCAGCCTGGCGCGCGCGTACGACGTACCGTGGGCCGGCTGCCGCCATGTCAGCGACGACGAGTCGCAGGCGTGGCTGCGGGACCGGCAGGTCGCGCTGTTCCCGTGGTCGAGCCAGGCACGCGGGTTCTTCACCGGGCGGGCGCAGCCGGAGGACCGGTCGGACGACGAGTTGGTGCGCTGCTTCTACTCCGACGGCAACTTCGAGCGGTTGGGCCGGGCCCGGGAGTTGGCGAGCAAGTATGGTGTGGAGCCGACGGCGATCGCGCTCGCGTGGTTGCTGCACCAGTCGTACCCGGTCTTCCCCCTGATCGGGCCGCGGCAGATCAGCGAGACCCGGACCTCTTTGCCGGGGCTCGCGGTGTCGTTGTCGGCCGAGGATGTGGCGTGGCTAACAGCGGCTGATCTCGGCTGAACCCCAGGCTGGGACCGAATTGGTAGACGCTCAGACCGCTGTGTAACATGGTCTGTCGGTGTCTCGACCCTATACACGGAGAATCATGTCTAAGAAGTGCGATATTTGTGACAAGAAGCCGATGTTCGGCAACAGCGTCGCCCGGCTCGGCAAGGGCGCGATGATCCGCCGGGTCAAGGCTCGTACGCCGCGGCGGTTCAACCCCAACATTCAGCCGATCCGCGCGATCATCAAGGGCACGCCCACGAAGCTGAAGGTCTGCACGTCCTGCATCAAGGCGGGCAAGGTTCAGCGCGTCGTCGGCTAGAACTTCCGGCCTCCCGTAGGCCGACCTCCGTGTAGGGCCACTCAGGCGCCCGGGTTATCCCGGGCGCCTACTGGTGTTCCCAGGTCGAGCGCTGCCGTAGTGCTAGGGGCGTCCCGCAGTTCCGCGAAGACGGGCGACGTAGCGGGCGTAGTGACGCCGGCCGTGCAGCCGCCACATCACCCTGATCGGGAGTGGCAGGTCGCCGGTGAACCACTCCGCCTCCTCGGGGGTCGCGACATCCTCGAGCGTGCCGGTGGCGATCAGTTTCTCGGGATTGGTGAACTTCTCGAACGTCTCCTGACCGAGCCGCCGCCACTCGTCGGCAGTGATGTGTGCGCGGATCAGGGGGACGACGTTGGCCTCCTCGTCGTCGAGGTGCTCGAGGAGGGCGTCGGTGAACTCGTCCAGCGCCGTCGCCAACCCCTCGCCGCCCGCCGGTGTCTCTCGCCAGGCAGCCAGGGCAGTGCGTACCCTCGCCGACCGCTCGGCCAGTACCTCGTGCTGCTTCTCCATCCGGCCGATCAGTTCAGCCTGCGGCGCGGCGCGCTCGAGGAGCCGGGGCCAGATGTGCTCGTCCTCCCCGCTGTGATGGTGGTGAAGGCCGTTCAGGAGGAAGTCGAGATGCGCGGCGATCACGTCGGCACGCGCGGTGTCGCCCGGCGGGGTTCGCCGTACCAGGTCGGCGACCATCGGGAAGCCGCGGCGGAAGATACGGTGGATCACCGCCATCTCCTCGGTGCGGGGCGGAGACGAGTCCGGCGGCGCGGTCCTCGGACCTCCGGTGCTGCTGCTCTTCATGGCGCGCCTCCTGTCGATTGGCGCTCGGAGTTGCTCAGGTGACCCTGATAATCAGGTATACTTGATGAAATGGTGACAGCGCAAGAGCCGCCCGACCAAGCGGCCAACACGATCGCGATGCTCGGGCGTGCGTACAGCCTGCTCGGGTTCCAGATCGTCGACGGGGTAGTCGGCGCGGGCTACCCGCAGAAGCCTTCCCACTCCGCGGTGTTCGCCCAGATCAGTCCTCAGGGGAGCCGCCTCAGCGTGCTGGCCCGCGGCGCGAACATGTCACCGCAGGCGATGGGGGAGCTCGTCGACGAGTTGGAAGAACTGGGGTACGTCGAGCGGCAACCGGATCCGAGTGACCGGCGGGCGAAGCTGATCATGCTGACGCCCCGCGGCCACGAGTGCATCGCCGCAGGCATCGCGACCATCGAGGGGATCGAGGAGCGGATCGACCGGATCCTCGGTGCCGACGGGCATGCCGAGCTTCGACGACTGCTGACCGAACTCCTCACCGCCGGGCAGCCGTGAGCTGAACTCCGGCGGGGGCAACCGATTCGGCGCGGCGGGGTAGGCGGGTAGGCGTGTCGGCTCCGGGCTCGCGGTCGTGGTCGGCGCGACCGCCGCCGCTGTCAGCCGCGACCGCCGCCGCGGTCAGCCGTGGGCGGTTGCTGCGGTCAGCGGGCCTTGGCGATGACCGTCAGTTCTTTGCGGTTGTGGTGGAGTTGACGGGCGTGGAGTACGTCGTACTCCTTGCGCAGGACGTCCATCCCACGGCGGGCCGAGTCCAGGGGATTGCGGCCGCCGCCCTTCAGAGTGACGATCGCGAGGGCGCCACGGCGCAGGTGTGGAACCGCGTCGAGCATCACCCGGGCGCTGAGGACCTGGTCCATCCGCATGTCGTTCACGACCACGTCGAAGCGGATCTGGTTGCGCCGGAAGAACTCGCCGGCCGTCGTACCGACGTGGTGGACCCGGCGATCCGCGGTCACTCGCCGGTCCAGCTCGCCGGGATCCACCGACCAGACCTCCTGGCCGTACTGCCGCAGGATCCGCGTCCAACCGCCTGGGCTGGCGCCGAGGTCGAGCGCCTTGCCACCCTCGGGCAGCCGCAGGCCGAACGTCTGGATCGCCTCTTCGAGCTTGAACTCCGACCGCGAGACCCGGTCGTCGGAGCGCGCCAGCCGCATCCGCCCACCCGGCCAGTCGGACAGACTGTGCTCGAGCCGGTTCACGCCCAGGACGACGGCCTTCCTCGACACGAAGCAGGAGACCACGAGATCCTGGCCGGCCCGGGCGAGCTCGATCCCGCGGGCGCCGAGCGCTTCTTCCAGCAAGTGGTAGTACGAGCCGCCGGTGCCGGCTCCGTCCGTCCAGGTCTGCACCGCGAGGACCTTCGGATGCCGCGGCAGCTCGGCCAGTACCAACTTGGCCAACTCATGCGCGGGCGGCACCTCGTCGACCGGGAAGCTCGCGATCTCGACGGTCAGATGCCGGACGAACATGATCCGCCCGCGATCGCAGGCGTCGGCCAACTCCTCGATGGACGGCCCGTTCTCGACGATCCGCCCGAGATCCCCGCTGACCCGCTCGAGCCGGACCTTCGGCCCGAACTCCTCCCGGATCTCCCGGAGCGCCGCGTCGTAGCTGTCGGTCGCCACAGAGAAGAGCAAAGGAAGCACGACCCATAGTAAGTGCCGGGCGACCTGGCGAGAGGATGTGTGGGTGAGCAGGCAGATGGGTCCGCTGTACGCGGCCGGATTCACGACCGCGTTCGGGGCGCACTCGGTGGCGGCCAATCTCGGTGGGTTCTCCGAGGACGCGGTGCGTTCGCTGCTGACCCTCGGCCTCCTACTAGCCCTCTACGACGGTGCCGAGGTGATTCTCAAGCCGGTGTTCGGCGCCCTCGCGGATCGGGTCGGAGCCCGGCCGGTGCTGCTGTTCGGACTGGTCGGATTCGCCGTGGCGTCCGGGCTCTACGCGGTAGCGGACAGCTCAGGGTGGTTGTGGGCGGCTCGACTCGGACAAGGCGCGGCTGCGTCTGCGTTCTCACCTGCCGCCTCAGCGCTGGTAGCAAGGCTCAACCCGGCCGCGAGACACGGTCGCGCTTTCGGGAGCTACGGGTTCTACAAGAGCATCGGCTACACGCTGGGGCCGCTACTAGGCGGCGCACTGGTGTGGGCGGGTGGGCTGAGGCTGTTGTTCGTGGTGATGACTGTGATGGGGCTGGTGGTGGCCGGCTGGGCGCTGTTCGCAGTACCGGCTGTGCCGCCGTTGCCGCGGGCTCGGCAGACGCTGTTGGATCTGGGGCGACGGCTTGCGGACCCTGTCTTCCTGCGGCCGACGGCGGCGTTGGCAAGCGCTACTGCGGCTCTGTCAGTGGGGGTGGGCTTCCTGCCGGTGACGGGCGCTGCGGCGGGCCTGGGGCCTATAGCTACCGGTGCAGCTGTGTCCGTGCTGGCCGCGACTGCTGCTTTGGTCCAGCCCCGGGCGGGCCGGGCACTGGACGCTGGTCGGCTCACGACGAAGACCGGACTCTCCGTCGGCCTGGCACTGGCCGCGATGGGTCTGGCTTGCGCAGCGCTGTCAGGTCTGGTGGGAGTGCTGGCAGCGGCGGTGCTGATCGGGGTCGGGACAGGGCTGATCACTCCGCTCGGTTTCGCGGCCCTGGCCGCGTCCACCCCGCAGGCGCGGCTTGGTCAGACCATGGGAGCCGCCGAGGTGGGGCGGGAGCTCGGGGACGCCGGTGGGCCGCTGCTGGTCGCGGGTGTCGCCACCCTGGCGAGCCTTGGATACGGCTACGTCGCCCTCGGTGTGGTCCTCGCGCTCGGCGCGGTGATCGGCCTGGTCTCTGCCTCACTCGACTCGGATCGGGTGGGGAGCGGTTAGCCTTCCGGGCGTGGACGTGCGTGGAGAGGTGCTGACGACAGCCGTACTACGGAGCTGGGCCCGTACTGCGCTGTCGGAGCTCGGCCGGGCTCGGGTGGAGATCGACGAGCTCAACGTGTACCCGGTCCCCGACGGTGATACCGGCACCAACCTCTACCTGACCTGGGAGGCGGCGTGTGACGCGCTGCCCGAGGGGGAGCTGACCTTCGCCGAGGCGGTTCAGGCGTTCGGCCGAGGTGCCCTGCTCGGCGCCCGCGGCAACTCCGGCGTCATCACCTCCCAACTAGTCCGAGCCTGCGGCCTGCGCCTGGCCGAGAACCTTCCTGAGGGGGCGGGCCGGGGCGGCCATGCGGCCGGAGACGCTGCATCCGCTGCGGCCGGAAGACGAAGAACAGCGGATGTTGCAGGTGTCGCAGGGGCCCCTGCTGTAGGTGACGCACGGCGTACCCTGCAGCCCGGGGCGGATGCTGGGCGGCCCATCCTGGCTGATCCTCGGATGAGTGAGGCGGCGGCGTTCGCCGATGCGTTGGTGTTCGCGGCCGATGCGGCCTATGGGGCTGTGGCGCAGCCGGTTGAGGGGACGATGCTGACCGTCGCCCGGGAAGCCGCCAACGCGGCGATGGAGGCGGCCAACGCAGGGAAGAGCCTGCCTGAGGTCTGTCTGGCGGCCGTAGGTGCAGCGCGAGTGGCCCTGACCAAGACGACCCAGCAGTTGGAGCAGCTCCGCCGAGCGGGAGTCGTCGACGCGGGAGGCGCGGGCCTGGTGGTGATCCTCGGAGCGATGGAGTCGGTGCTGTCCGGGCGAGGTCCGGCCGCGACCACCGGCGTGCCCCCGCGGATGCCGGTCGTGCCGCGCCCGGGGCTCGACGTGGCGGACCGGGGCAACGACCTGGACCCGGACGGACCGGCGTACGAGGTGATGTATCTGCTGGACGCGCCGGACGAGAAGATCGGCGAGTTCCGGCAGCAGCTCGCGGGGCTCGGCGACTCGGTGGTGGTGGTCGGCGGGGACGAGTTGTGGAACGTCCACGTGCACACCGACGACGTGGGCGCCGCGGTCGAGCTGGGAATCGGGATCGGCCGCCCGCACCGGATCCGGGTGACGCACTTCGCCGACCTGGCGCACCACGAGCCGGTGGTGAGCCGGGCCGTGATCGCGGTCGCGGCCGGCGACGGACTGGCCCAGCTGTTCACTGAAGCCGGTGCCGTGGTGGTCAGAGGCGGACCCGGCAGGCGGTGCTCGACCGGCGAGCTCCTGAAGGCGATCGAGCGATCGGGTGCACCCGAGATCGTGCTGCTGCCGAACGACAAGGATTCGATCGCCGTGGCCGAGGCGGCCGCCACCGCGGCCCGGCAGAGCGGCGTACGGGTGGCGGTGATTCCGACCAGGGCCCAGGTCCAAGGTCTCGCGGCGATCGCGGTGCACGACCCGGACCGCAGCTTCGACGACGCCGTGGTGCAGCTGTCCGCGGCGGCCGGGCAGACCCGGCACGGTGCCGTGACGATCGCGGTGAAGGACGCCTGGACGATGGCCGGCACCTGCCGGATCGGCGACGCGCTCGGCGTGGTGGATGGTGATTTCGTCCTCATCACCGACGACCTGGAGACCGCCGCGACCGGCGTCGTGGACCGCCTGCTGGGCGGTGGCGGCGAGCTGATGACGGTGGTGACGGGCCGGGACGCGGACCCCGGTCTGGTCGACGCGCTGGTGCGGCACGTGCGGCGGAACCGCCGGGATGTCGACGTCGTGGTGTACGACGGAGGACAAGGCAGGTACCCGTTGCTGATCGGGGTGGAATGAAGACAGACATGGACCGCAAGCTTCGCGACTTCGTCGGCGCGAAGACGGCCAAGACCTTCTCCGACGTGCTCGGCATCGAGACCGTCGGCGAGCTGCTGCGGCACTATCCGCGGCGCTACCTGAAGAAGGGCGAGCTGACTCCCTTCGACGAGTTGGAGGTCGGCGACCAGGCGACGGTCAGCGGGCGGGTCAAGAAGGTCACTGTGCGCTCGCTGGACTCCAAGCAGGAGATCCGGCCGGACGAGGTGAACAAGTACCGCCGGCACAAGACGATCACCAAGGTGGTCGTCACCGACGGCCGCAACGACCTCGAGCTCGCCTTCTTCAACCAACCCTGGCTGGCGAACAAGCTGACCGCCGGGACGGCGGCGCTGTTCTGGGGCGAGGTGACGATGTTCCGCGACATCATGCAGCTCAAGGGCCCCGGCACCGAGATCCTGGACGAGGAGGACCTGAGCGAGGAGGAGATCGAGCGCCGGGCCAAGCCGTTCCGGCCGCTCTACCCGGCCAGCGCGAAGCTGCCGACCGCGACGATCGAGCGCAGCATCAAGATCGTCCTGGACAACCTCGACGAGCTGGACGACCCGATCCCCGAGCTGATCCGGAAGAAGGAGAAGCTGATCGGGCTGCGCGAGGCCTTGCAGAAGGTGCATCTGCCGGAGACCGAGAAGGACTGGGAGGTCGCGCAGAAGCGGTTCCGGTTCGAGGAAGCTCTGGTGATGCAGACGATTCTGGCCCAGCGCCGGGCCGTCACGGACGCGCTCAAGGCCGTACCGCGACCGCGGGCCGAAGGTGGTCTGCTGGACGACTTCGACGCCAGGCTGCCGTTCAAGCTGACCGAGGGGCAGGCCGAAGTCGGCGAGGAGATCTTCGCGGACCTGGCCCGGCCGCATCCGATGCACCGCCTACTGCAGGGCGAGGTCGGCTCGGGCAAGACCGTGGTCGCGCTGAGGGCGATGCTGTCGGTGGTCGACGCGGGCGGCCAGGCGGTTCTGCTCGCCCCGACCGAGGTGCTCGCCACGCAGCACCACAAGACCCTGACGAAAATGCTCGGCGAGCTCGCGGAGCAGGGCATGCTCGGCGGCGCCGAACGCGCCACCCGGGTGGGCCTGCTGACGGGATCCCTGAACGCGGCGTCCCGGCGTACGGCGATGTTGGACGCGGCGAGTGGCTCGGCGGGCATCGTGGTCGGCACTCACGCGTTGCTCGAGGACAAGGTGCAGTTCGCCGATCTCAGCCTGGTGGTCGTTGACGAGCAGCACCGGTTCGGCGTCGAGCAGCGGGCCGCGCTCAGCCAGAAGTCGGGAGACGCGACCCCGCACGTGCTGGTGATGACGGCGACACCGATCCCGCGGACCGTCGCGATGACCGTCTTCGGCGATCTCGCCGTGTCCACGCTGACCGAACTGCCGGCCGGACGCTCGCCGATCAAGAGTTCGGTGGTCCCGGCCAAGGAACGCCCCGCCTGGCTGGAGCGGGCCTGGGAGCGGGTCCGCGAGGAGGTGCAGAAGGGCCACCAGGCGTACGTCGTGTGCCCGCGGATCGGTGACGAGGTGAAGAACGCCGCCGACGAGGAGGGCGAATTCGCCGCGGGTGCCGAGGACGAGGCCGGGGCCAAGGGCAAGCCGCGCCCGGCGATCTCGGTGATCCAGGTCGCGGAGGTGCTCGAGCAGGTGCTGGGCGACCTGCGGGTGGAGATCCTGCACGGGCGGCTGCCGGCCGACGAGAAGGACTCGGTGATGTCCCGGTTCGCGGCCGGCGAGATCGACGTACTGATCGCGACCACGGTGATCGAGGTCGGCGTGGACGTGCCGAACGCCTCGACGATGGTGGTGATGGACGCCGACCGGTTCGGCATCTCCCAGTTGCACCAGTTGCGGGGCCGGGTCGGCCGGGGCAAGGTGCCCGGCCTCTGCCTGCTCGTCACCGACAGTTGGCCGGCCTCCGCCTCCCGCGGCAGGCTGGATGCCGTGGCGTCCACCACGGACGGCTTCGAGCTGTCCCGGATCGACCTGGAGAACCGCCGCGAGGGCGACGTCCTGGGCGTCGCGCAGTCGGGCCGCCGGACCAGCCTGAAGCTGCTCAGCGTGCTCCGCGACGAGGAGATCATCCTGACCGCCCGGCACGTGGCGAACTCGCTGATCTCGGTGGACCCGGAACTGACGGACTACCCCGTACTCCGCTCCTTCGTCCGCAGCGCGCTGGAGTCCGAGGCGACCGACTACCTGGAGAAGACATGACTGTGTTCGATGCCGCGCCTCCGGCGCGGGGGTCACGGGGCTGTAGCTCCCGTTCTTCCCTCGTCGCTGCGCTCCTCAGTCCAGAACGGGAGGCCCCGTGACTGTGTTCGATGCCGCGCCTGCGGCGCGGGAGGCCCCGTGACCAGGATCATCGGGGGAGTGGCGGGCGGGCGGCGGATCGTCGTACCGGCAGGGAGTGGGACCAGGCCGACCGCCGATCGGGTCCGGGAGGCGATGTTCTCGTCGCTGGAGGCGGAGTTCGGCGGCTTCGACGGCCTGTCCGTGCTCGACCTGTACTCCGGGTCGGGCGCGATCGGGCTGGAGGCGTTGTCCCGGGGCGCCAAGCGGGTCGTGCTCGTCGAGGCCGACCGCAAGGCCGCCGACGTGATCGCCGCGAACATCAAGGCCGTGGGGCTGCCTGGAGCGACGCTGCTGGTCAGGCCGGCCGAGAAGGTTGCCTCAGGCGACAATTCGGCCGGGCCGTTCGACCTGGTCGTCGCCGACCCGCCGTACCTGCTGGAAACCGTTGAACTGCAGGGGGTGCTGACCTCGCTGGTCGCGAACGGCTGGCTCGCGGCGGACGCGGTGGTGGTGGTCGAGCGGGGCAAACGGGAGCCGTGGGAGTGGCCGGAGGGGTTCACGGCGCTGCGCGATCGCAAGTACGGCGAAGCCCGGCTTTGGTACGGTCACCGCCATGAGTAGAGCGGTCTTCCCGGGGACCTTCGACCCGCCCACCAACGGGCACCTGGACATCATCGCCCGGGCGGCCGTCGCCTTCGACGAGGTGATCGTCGCGGCCGGGGTGAACCAGTCCAAGAAACGGCTGTTCAGCGTCGAGGAACGGCTCGAGATGCTGACCGCGATCACCGAGCCGTTCGGCAACGTCCGGATCGGCACCTTCGAGGGGCTGCTGGTCGACTACTGCCGGGCCGAGCAGGCCCAGGTGATCGTCAAGGGCCTGCGCGCGGGCGGCGACTACGACTACGAACTGCAGATGGCCCAGATGAACCGCAAGATGTCCGGGGTCGACACGCTGTTCCTGCCGACGGCGCCGGAGAACGCTTACATCTCCTCCAGCCTGGTCAAGGAGATTGCGAGACTCGGCGGTCCGGTGGAGGATTTCCTGCCGCCGATCGTCCATCAGAGGTTGCTCGGCACGCTCTGAGCCGCCCCGGATTGGGCCGGACGGTGGGAACTTGGTAGTGTTGTCCACCGGTCTTGTTGAGACCGAGATTCTGCCTGCCCACGCCTGAAAGGGATGTCCTGAGCGTCTTGGACCCGCGGTCCCCACTCGTGATCGAAACCCACGAGCTGTCGCGCCGCGCCGGGTCCCAGCGCGAAGTCTCCTTCACGGCACCGGCACCGGCCGATCTCGGGATCGACGTGATCGGCGTCCCCGAGGGCGACCCGATCCAGTTCGATCTACGGCTGGAAGCGGTTGTCGAAGGGGTGCTCGTCACCGGTACGGCCAGTGGCCGTCTGGTCGGGGAGTGCGCGCGGTGCCTGGTCGATGTCGAGGAGGAGTTCCTCGCCGACGTCCAGGAGCTGTACGTCTACCCGGAGAGTGACGCCGAGCCGGACGAGGCCAGCCGGATGGAGGGCGATCTGATCGACCTCGAGCCGGCGCTCAGGGACCAGGTGGTGCTCGCACTGCCGTTCCAGCCGCTGTGCACGGACGACTGTGCGGGATTGTGCCCCGAGTGTGGGGTGCGCCTGTCGGACGAGCCCGGGCACAAGCACGAGGATGGGGTAGACCCACGCTGGTCCGCTCTGAGTGGCCTGCTCCCGCAGCAGGATGAACGACCGCAAGACCGCTAGACCAAGACATTCACCAGCCAGCCGGCCGGGTCGCAAGCCCCCGGCCGAACCGAGGAGTCATAACCGTGGCCGTTCCGAAGCGGAAGATGTCGCGCAGCAACACCCGGAACCGCCGGGCCCAGTGGAAGGCCACTGTGCCGGCCCTGGTCACCTGCGTGAACCCCGCCTGCCGCGCCAAGCACCTGCAGCACACCGTTTGCCCGACCTGCGGCCAGTACGGCGCGAAGGGCGAGCGTCGCCAGGTCGTCGAGAGCTAAACGGCACCACCCAGTGAATAATTCGGTCAACGAGACGGGGCTCTACGCCGAGCTGAACCAGCGGCTCGGCGTATCGCTGGCTGACGAACTACTGGAGCACGCCTTCACTCATCGTTCGTTCGCGTACGAGAACGGTGGGTTGCCGACCAACGAGCGGCTGGAGTTCCTCGGGGACTCCGTGCTCGGCGTCATCGTCACGGAGTCGCTGTTCCGCAATCATCCGGACCTCTCCGAGGGCCGGCTCGCCAAGCTGCGCGCCGCTGTGGTCAACATGCGCGCGCTGGCGGGCGTCGCCCGCGAGCTGAAGCTCGGCAAGTACCTGCGGCTCGGCCGCGGCGAGGAAGCCACCGGCGGGCGCGACAAGTCGTCGATCCTGGCCGACTGCGTCGAGGCGCTGATCGGCGCGGTCTACTTGGACCGTGGCTTCGAGGTCGCCGGCCGGGTGGTGCACACGCTGTTCGACGAGCTGATGGAGTCGTCGGCACGGCTGGGCGCCGGCCTGGACTGGAAGACCAGCCTGCAGGAGCTCGTGGCGCAGCTGGGCGTCGGCGTGCCGGAGTACGTGATCGCCGAGTCCGGTCCCGACCACGCCAAGACCTTCGAGGCGCGGGTGCGGATCGGGTCGGACACCTACGGGCACGGCATCGGCCGGAGCAAGAAGGAAGCCGAGCAGCAGGCCGCCGAAACGGCGTGGAAGGCCCTCAGGGCCGCCCACCCCGACAGCACAGACCCGTCCCAGCAGCCCTAGTGCCCGGTGCCTGAGCTTCCCGAGGTAGAGGTCGTTCGCCGCGGACTCGCGGATTTCACCGCCGGCCGGACGATCGACGGCGTCGAGGTGCTGCACCCCCGGCCGGTACGCCGTCACCTCGCCGGGCCGGACGATTTCGTCGCCAAGCTCAAGGGTCAGACGTTCGCGGCGCCGGCGAGGCGCGGCAAGTACCTGTGGCTGCCGCTGGAGTCCGGGGACGCCGTCCTGGCCCACCTGGGGATGAGCGGGCAGTTCCGGGTCCAGCCGGTCGGCACGCCGGACGAGAAGCACCTGAGGGTGCGATTCCGGTTCGCCGACGACGGTGGAGAGGTCCGTTTTCTGGACCAGCGGATGTTCGGTGGTCTGTCGTACTCCGAGGGTGGCGCCGAACTGCCCGGGGAGATCGCTCACATCGCCCGCGACCCGTTCGATCCCCTGTTCGACGAGGACCTTTTCGTCGCCCGGGTGAGGGCGCGGAAGACCGGGCTGAAGCGCGCGCTGCTGGACCAGTCGCTGGTCAGCGGAGTCGGGAACATCTATGCCGACGAGGCTTTGTGGCGTGCCAGGCTGCACTACGCCCGGGCCACGGAGACGCTGAAACCCTTGCAGATAAGGGAAATCCTGCGCCACGCCCGGGAAGTGATGGCGGCCGCGCTGGACGTCGGCGGGACCAGTTTCGACGCGCTGTACGTCAACGTGAACGGGGAATCCGGCTATTTCGAGCGGGGTCTCGCGGTCTACGGACAAGAAGGTTCGCCGTGCCCGCGCGACGGCCGGCCGATTCGTCGCGAAGCGTTCATGAACCGTTCCTCGTTCCGCTGCCCGAAGTGTCAGCCGGCGCCGCGACACGCCCGGTGGTGAGCGAGATATCGTTAATTGACGTAGCTCAGGTTGACCCTTGGCGTAGGCGGTGTCACCCTGAAAGACGGCACACAATTCTGCGCTCCGCGGACCAGGGGCGCCAAACTGCCAGAACCCTTCCGGAGGACAGCACAATGGCCAAGGCTCTTCTAGGGCACCTTGGAGGCACTGACCCGCGCATGCTCGAGCAGGTTCGTCTGCTCAATAGGCGTGTCGCCGATCTGGAGGCGCACGTGATGCGCCTGCAGGCAGAGAACGACCATCTGGTCGCAGCCGTACACGACGGACGTCTGCTCACAGTAGACGAGGCTCTGCGCGCCCCCGCTTCGGTCTGAACCACCGAAGCCGCACCACATCACCGTCCGCACCACCCACGGCGGCGGCCCCCGTCCGGGCCTCCGCCGGTTTCATGTCTGCCCTAGGTAGACTCACCAGTGGAACTACTTCCCCCGGGTAGCGGCAGCGTCACCAGCAGTTACGACGGTTCCTTTCGGTATCGTCTGTCCTTTCACGGGTTGGGAGCTTCGCCTTGTACCTGAAGAGCATGACGCTCCGAGGTTTCAAGTCCTTCGCGTCGGCCACGACGATGAACTTCGAACCGGGGATCACCTGCATCGTCGGCCCGAACGGCTCCGGAAAGTCCAACGTCGTCGACGGTCTCGCCTGGGTGATGGGCGAGCAGGGCGTGAAGTCCCTGCGCGGCGGCAAGATGGAGGACGTCATCTTCGCCGGCACCTCCGGCCGCGCCCCGCTGGGCCGCGCCGAGGTGGTGCTGACCATCGACAACACCGACGGCGCGCTGCCGATCGAGTACGCCGAGGTCACCATCTCCCGGACGATGTTCCGCAACGGCGGCTCCGACTACCAGATCAACGGCCAGAACTGCCGGCTGCTGGACGTCCAGGAACTGCTCAGCGACTCCGGTATCGGCCGCGAGATGCACGTCATCGTCGGCCAGGGCCAGCTCGACTCGATCCTGCGCGCCACCCCCGAGGGCCGCCGCGGCTTCGTCGAGGAGGCCGCCGGGGTGCTGAAGCACCGCAAGCGCAAGGAGAAGGCGCTGCGGAAGCTGGAGTCCACCGAGGGCAACGTGCACCGCCTCGGTGACCTGATCGCCGAGATCCGTCGCCAGTTGAAGCCGCTCGGGCGCCAGGCGGAGGTGGCGCGGCGGGCGGTGACGATCCAGGCGGAGGTCCGCGACGGCCGGTCCCGGCTGCTCGCCGACGACATCGTGCAGGCCCAGTCCGCGCTCGAGGCCGAGCTCAAGGACGAGGCGGCACTGACCGAGAAGCGCACTCAGATCGAGGCCGCGTTGCGGGAGGCACGGGATCTCGAGGCCGAGCTGGAGGACGCGCTGCGCACCGACGCGCCGGCCCTGCAGGCCGCGCAGGACACCTGGTACCAGCTGTCCGGGTTCAGCGAAAAGATCAAGGGCACCGCCAGGATCGCCGCGGACCGGATCCGGTCGCTGAACGACGAGGCCGAGGAGCCTCGCACCGGGCGGGACCCCGAGGAGCTCGAGCTGGAGGCCGCCCGGGTCCGGGAGACCGAGTCGCAGATCGAGGCCGAGGTCGAGGCCCACTCCGAGCTGCTCGCCGAGGCGATCGAGCGTCGCCAGCAGTTGGAGGCGCAGCATGCCGAGGAGGAGCGCCGGATCGCGGCGCTGATCCGGGCCGCCGCCGACCGCCGGGAGGGAATGGCCCGGCTGACCGGCCAGGTGAACGCGCTCAAGAGCCGCGCGTCTGCCGCCGAGTCCGAGATCGGGCGGCTCGCCGCCAACATGCGGGAAGCGGAGCAGCGGGCCGCGAAGGCTCAGCACGACTTCACCGCGCTGGAGACCCAGGTGGCTGGGCTCGACGCCGGTGAACGCGGCCTGGACGAGGAGTACGAGGCAGCCCAGAGCGTCCTGGACGAGCTGGAGGAGCGCCTCACCAAGCTGCGGGCCGAGGAGCGCGACGCCGAGCGGGAGCGGACCGGCCTGGCCGCCCGCAAGGAGGCCCTGGAGCTGGGTCTGAGCCGCAAGGACGGTGCCGGCGCCCTGTTGGCCGCCTCCGAGCAAGTGACCGGCCTGATGGGCTCGGTGGCCGCGCTGCTGAGCGTGCGAGCCGGCTACGAGACCGCCATCGCCGCAGCGCTGGGAGAAGCCGCCGACGCGGTCGCCGTGACCCACACGCAGGCCGCGCTTGAGGCGGTCGGGCACCTGAAGGAGCACGATCTCGGCCGCGCCGGGCTGCTCCTCGGTGACGCCCCTGCTGATGACTCCGCGTCGTGGCCCTCGCTGCCGTACGGCGCGACGTACGCGGTCGAGGTCGTGGACTGCCCGGAGAAGCTGCGTCCGGCGCTTCGCCGCCTGCTGCGCAAGGTCGCCGTCGTCGATGACGTACCCGCGGCGCAGTCACTGGTGCGGCACCTGCCGGACGTTCTGGCGACCACCCGCGCGGGCGACGTACTGGGTGCGCACTTCGCGTACGGCGGGTCGGACGCGGCGCCGAGCCTGATCGAGGTGCAGGCCGCGATCGACGAGGCGTCGGAGAAGCTGACCGAGGCCACCGCGCGGAGCGAGCGGCTGCGGTTCGAGCTGTCGGCGATGGAGGACGAGCGGTCGCGGCAGAAGGAGTCCGTCGAGATCGCGCTTGCCCGGCTGCACGAGTCGGACGCCTCGATGGCGGCGGTCGCCGAGCAGTTGGCCCAGTTCGGGTCGCTGGCGAAGGCGTCGCGCGGTGAGGCCCAGCGGATGGGCGAGGCGATCGCGGCCGCCGAGGCCGAGCGCGACCGGAACCTGACCGGCCTCGCGGACCTCGAACAGCGCCTGAACGACGTCGAGCAGTACGGCGACGACGAGGGCGACGAGCCCGACCCGACCGAGCGCGACCGGCTCGCCGAAGAGGCCAAGGCCGGCCGGGCCGCGGAGATGGAAGCGCGACTGGCGCTGCGGACCACCGAGGAGCGGGCGAGGGCCCTGTCCGGGCGGGCCGACTCGCTGGAGCGTGCTGCCCGCCAGGAGCGCGAGGCGCGGGCCCGGGCGATCGCTCGCGCATCACGACGGGCGCGTCAGTCCGAGGCCGCGCAGGCCGTGCATCTGGCAGCTGGGCACGTGCTCGCCCGGCTGGAGAACTCCCTGCAAATGGCGGCGTCCGAGCGCTCGGCGATCCAGGCGCAGCGGGCCGACCGGGAGCAGGCGCTGGCCCAGGCCCGCTCGACGACCCGGAATATGAGCAGCGAGCTCGAGCAGCTGACGAACACCGTCCACCGGGACGCGCTGGCCCGGGCCGAGCAGAAGATGCGCCTGGAGGCCCTGTACGAGAAGGCGCTGGGCGAGCTGGGCACCGAGGTCGAGGCACTGATCGCGGAGTACGGGCCGGACCAGCTGGTGCCGCCGCTGCCCAAGGACGGCGACGAGAACACCCTGGAGCTCGAGGGCGAGCCGTTCGACCGGGCCAAGGTGCAGAAGCGGCTGAAGCAGGCCGAGCGGGCGCTGAACCAGCTGGGGCGGATCAACCCGCTCGCGCTGGAGGAGTTCGACGCGATGGAGGAGCGGCACCGCTTCCTGTCCGAGCAGCTCGACGACCTGAAGAAGTCCCGCCGCGACCTGATGGACATCGTCAAGGAGGTCGACGACCGGGTCGAGCAGGTCTTCACCGAGGCCTACCGCGACGTCGAGGTCGCCTTCGAGCACGTCTTCAGCCGGTTGTTCCCCGGTGGTGAGGGCCGGCTGGTGCTGACCGACCCGAGCGACATGCTCAGTACCGGGATCGACGTCGAGGCTCGGCCGCCCGGCAAGAAGGTGAAGCGGCTGTCGCTGCTGTCCGGTGGTGAGCGGTCGTTGGTCGCGGTGGCGTTCCTGGTCGCCCTGTTCAAGGCGCGCCCGTCGCCGTTCTACATCCTCGACGAGGTCGAGGCCGCGCTGGACGACACCAACCTGGGCCGCCTGCTGGAGATCTACGAGGAGTTGCGCGAGAACAGCCAACTGCTGGTGATCACCCACCAGAAGCGCACCATGGAGGTCGCCGACGCCCTGTACGGCGTGACGATGCGCGGCGACGGCGTCTCCGCCGTCATCTCCCAGCGCATCCGCGAGTCAGAACCTGCCTGACTTCAGCCCGGCTCGGTTCCGTTCTGCGGGAACCTAGCTGGGCTCGTCGCGCTTCTCGGCCTCGGCCCGGGCTTCGGCGCCGGTCTCGCCCGCGTAGCCGAGGTCGTCGCCGCCGGACGCGCGGCCGACAAAGGTCTCGTTCGGGCCGGTGCCGGTCGTGCTCAGCCGATCCCCGTCGTCGGAGCCGGCCACGCCGCCGGTCGCACGGGTGGCCGCCTCGTGCTCGGTGTCGGCCGGAGCGTCGCTCTCACCGAGCTCATGACCCAGCTTCTTGCGCGACAGCTTCTCTGTCACCCGGGACCACCAGGACATGGCTTCCTCTCCGGAACATGGTCGTGTACCCCGGCGAGTACCCCGCCTTGTCCGGCTGAATCAGTGCTGACCAGGTGACCGCTTGACTTGGTTAAGACGGTCGGTCATATTGGAGACATGGCACGGCAGAGCATGCGGGAAGAGATCGTCGAGGCGGGCCTCGCGCAGTTCCACGAGCGGGGATACAACGCGGCGGCGGTGAAGGACATCACCGATCGCGCCGGAGTCCCGAAGGGGTCGTTCTACAACCACTTCGAGAGCAAGGAAGCGCTCGCGATCGTGGCCCTGAAGCGGTACGGCGACAGCACCCGGATGCCGGATCTCGCGGACAGGTCGGTGGAGCCGGTCGCCCGGATCCGGGGGCACTTCGAGTTCCTCCGCGACCAGACGGTCGGCGCGGGAGTCGCCAGGGGGTGCATGCTCGGCAACTTCGGCACCGAGATCGCCGACCACAGCGAGGCGATCCGGGAAACGGTCCATCAGGGCTTCGTCGACTGGGCCGGGTTGCTCAGCGCCGCGCTCGCCGAAGGACAGGAGGCCGGCAGTGTCCGGGCCGATCTCGATCCTGACGCCACCGCGCGTTTCCTCCTGAGCGCCTGGGAAGGCACCCTGATCCAGGCGCGCGCGTTCAAGTCGGCCGACGTGTTCGACAGCTTCTTCGACCTCACCTTCCGCAGCCTGCTCGCGGTCTGAACCATGACGGGGGCGACGTGGAGCAGGTGGAGCAGGTGGGGGTCAACCCGCTGACCGCGCATCTGGCGCTGACGAAGTACGTCGATCTGAAGCCGGGGGACTGGGTCGGCCAGAACCTGGGGAACTCGGCCGTGGGTCAGTACGTGATCGCGCTCGCGAAGCGGGCCGGGGTGAAGACGCTGAGCGTAGTACGGCGGGAAGAGGCGGCGGAGCAGTTGCGGGCCGCGGGGGCGGACCTGGTGGTTGTCGATGGCAATGACCTGGCCGAGCGGATCAAAGCGGCGCTGGGGCAGCAGCAGTTGAAGCTGGTGCTCGACGGGACTGGTGACGCGACCACGGGTGCGCTGGCACAGGCGCTGGAGTTCGAGGGCACGGTGGTCAGCTACTCGTCCGTGACGGGTCAGCCGGCGCGGGTCGGACTGGCGGACACGATCTATCGGCAGGTGGCGGTGCGCGGGCTCTGGATCCCGAACTGGTTGCCGAACGCGCCCGCGGGAGGAGATCGAGAACACCTACGTCGAGCCGGTCGAACTGTTGCCGACGGCACACTTCAGGGCAGGGTCGAGGCGACCTACCCGGTGGCCGAGTACCGCAAGGCGCTCGACCACGCGCGGCAGCCGGGACGCTCGGGGAAGATCCTGTTCAGGCCGTGATCGTCATCGACGCCACCAGGTCGGCCTGAACGTCGAAGGTGAAGTGCGAGGGCCCGTTGAAGCCGTCGCCGCCGACCTGGGTGGCGAGGGTGATCGGGTTGCCCGGAGTGGATACCTCGGTGCCGGAGAAGGTAACGCGTTTGCCGATGAACTCGTTGTCGCTCCAGGACCGGATCCGCTCCGGGCCGCGGAACTGCCGGCCCCAGTCGTCGACGAAACCGTCGGGGGCGAAGGCGGCGACGAACGCGTCGGCGTCCTGCTCGTCCACCGCGGTCAGGATCCGCCGGACAGCGGCCGGCACGCTCTCGTCAATACTCATAACGTAACGATAACCAGGGGTTCGCCTGTGAACCGGTCCGGCCGCCCATCCGTGTGGAGGGTGTCGAACGGTCAACTAGCCAAGGAGAAACCCCATGAAGCGCATCGCTGTCGTCATCGGCTCGGCCGTCCTCGGCCTGGCCGCCCTGACCGCCTGCGGTGGTGATGAGGACACCCCCGCCTCCGGCCCCGGAACCAGCCAGTCGGCCCCCGCGGCCGCGAACGCGAAGCTCGCCACGGCCGACGTCGGCGACTTCGGCAAGATCGTCGTCGACGGCACCGGCCGGACGCTCTACGTGTTCGACAAGGACACCGCCGACCCGTCGAAATCCAACTGCGACGGCGATTGCGCGACGAAGTGGCCGCCGGCGCTCGCCGGTACCGGTACGCCGGAACTGGACGGAGTCGACGCGTCACTGGTCGGCACCGTGACCCGGACGGACGGCAGCAAGCAGATCACCCTGGCGGGTCTGCCGCTCTATCAGTTCGACCAGGACACGAAGGCGGGCGAGGCCAAGGGTCAGGCCGTCGGCGGCGTCTGGTGGGTGGTGGGCCCGGACGGCAAGAAGATCACCAAGGAGGCCTCCGGCTCCGGCAACAGCGGCTACTGAGCAAGCAAGCAGGCTGACCCGATGGAGTCGACCGGTTGCGTGCTGCAGGACCCCGCATGGGGCCCTGCGGTCCGTGCCGTCGGCGAATCGCCTATCGTACGATCGACCGCGACAGTCGAGGCCGGGAGGACAGCGGTGGGGACCACGGACCGCCGTCCAGAGGCAGCAGAAGCGTTGATCCGCTCGCTGTACTCCGAGCACGGCCGCAGCCTGCTCGCCTACGCGACCAGGCTGACCGGTGATCGGGCTGCCGCCGAGGACGTCGTCCAGGAGACTCTGGTGCGCGCGTGGAAGCACGCCGACGACCTGGTCGAGGGCAAGGGGTCCGTCCGCGGCTGGCTGCTCACGGTCGCCCGCAACATCGTCACCGATCGGGCCCGGGCGCGAGCTGTCCGGCCGGCCGAGGTGGCGGAGGTGGAGGACCGCCCACCGGTGGAGGGCGACCACTCCGAGTCCGTGGTGAACACGATGGTGGTGCTGGAGGCGCTCGACCAGGTGTCGCCGGAACACCGCGAGGTGCTGGTGCAGCTGTACTACCGCGGCCGGTCCGTGACGGAGGCGGCGAAGGAGCTGGGTGTACCGCCCGGTACCGTGAAATCGAGATCGTATTACGCCCTCCGAGCGCTCCGCGCGGTGATGGCCGGACCAGAAGCGGAGGTGGCCCGATGAGCGATCACGATCACTCGCAGCTGGGTGCCTACGCCCTCGGCGCGCTGGACCCCGACGAGGTCCGCGAGGTCGACGAGCACCTGGCCGGTTGCGCCGATTGCCGCCAGGAGCTGGCCGAGCTCGAGGAGATGAAGGAGTTCCTCGGCGAGGTACCGCCCGAGGCGTTCCTGGACGGTCCGCCGCCCGACGGCGACCTGCTGTTGCAGCGCACGCTGCGCGAGGTTCGCTCGGCTGCCGCCGAGCCCGCTCCCGTCGTGGAGAAGAAGAAGCGCAACGTCTGGCTGCTGGTCGCTGCCGCGCTCGTGCTGATCGCGGGCGCGCTGGGCGGCGGCGTACTGATCGGCCGGCAGTCGGTCGACGACACAGCCGGTACTCCGCCCGCCGGGTCGAAGGTGGTCACCGCGACCGACGCGACGACCGGCGCGACGATGGCGACGACGGTGGAGCCGCGGGCCGGCTGGAGCTGGATCAACGTGAAGATCACCGGTGGCCTGAAGGCCGGCGCCGAGTGCGAGATGCTCGTCACCGACAAGGCCGGTAAGACCTACGTGGCCGGCAGTTGGGTGATCTCCGAGAAGGCGGCACGCGAAGGCAGCCGCTTCAGCGGCGGCGTGCTGCTCCCGATCGACCAGGTGACGTCGGTCCAGGTGAGGACCGTCCAGGGCGAGAACGTGGTCACCACACCCGTCTGAGAATCCGGTTGCCGGGTCGGAGAGGATTGAAGGGTGAACTCCCCGACTACTGAAGCTCCCGAAGATCTCCGGTCGAGGCGCAAGGCGGCCGCGGCTGACTGCACCCGCTGGCTGGGTGGCCGCAAGGCTCTGGTGAGTGACGCGCTGAGCGCGTTCGCCCAGGTGGCGACCGAGGACGACTGGGACGTCTACGGCGGTGGCGGCGAGGTCGAGCTGCTGGAGAAGGAGGTCGCGGACCTGCTGGGCAAGCCGGCGGCCGTGTTCATGCCCAGCGGGATCATGGCGCAGCAGAGCGTGCTCCGCGTGTACGCCGACCGCGCGGGGACGCAGCGCGTCGCAGTACATGGGTTGTCGCACTTGCTGCTGCACGAGTTGAACGCGCTGGAGGAAGTGCACCATCTGCGGATCGAGCGGTTGACGTCTGACCCGCGTCAGCCGCGGCCGGACGAGTTGGCCGCCATCCCGGGGCAGTTGGCCGCTGTCACGTTGGAGTTGCCGCTGCGGGATGGTGGCTACGTGTTGCCGAGCTGGGATGAGCTGGTGGTGTTCGCCGACGCTTGCGCGGAGCGCGGAGTGCCGCTGCATCTGGATGGGGCCCGGCTTTGGGAGAGTACGCCGTACTTGGGGCACAGCCTGGCTGAGGTCGCTGCACTGGCTTCGACGGTGTACGTGTCCTTCTACAAGGGCTTGGGCGGCTTGAGCGGGGCTGCGGTGGCAGGCCCCGAGGACCTCATCGCCGAAGTACGCCGCTGGCAGCGCAGGCTCGGCGGCAATCTCTTCACCCTGTTCCCGTACGCCGTGTCCGCGCGCGAGGGGCTCCGCACCATCCTGCCGGTGATGGGGGACCTCCACGAGCGTGCGGTCGAGCTCGCGGTTTCCCTGCAGAGCGTGGGATATCGGGTCTTCCCCGAACCGCCGCACACCAACTCGTTCCGGCTCTTCGCGCCGCGATCCGCGGAGAGGATGGAGCTCGCCACGATCCGCCGGATGGAGTCGACCCGGGAGTCGCTCACGTCCTGGACCTGGCGGCCGGCCGACGTACCGGGGTGGTCGTACATCGAGCTGGTGGTGATGCCGGCCACGCTGCGGTGGCAGGTCGACGAGGCGGCGAAGGCTTTCGGGGAACTTCTGGAAGACTGAGCTCGTAGCACTGGATGTGAGGCTGGTGCACGGCAACAAACGGGGAGAGAAGTAACTAGTGCTGACGTTCGTCATCACCATGGTGGTTCTGCTGGTTCTGTCGGGGCTCGTCCTCCTGGCGGTCGCCCGAGGTGAGGGCAGGGGAATCGGCCATTAAGTAGGTTGGCCCGATGAGGAAGCTCATCTTTCAGGAATACGTGTCACTCGACGGGTATGCCGCGGGGCCGGGGGACGATCTTTCGTTCTTCGACACCGTCACGGATCAGGACGACCGTGACAACCTGCTGCTGCTCGACAGTGTGGACACGATGCTGCTCGGCGCGACCACCTATCGGCTGTTCGTCGGCTACTGGCCGACGGCAACCGATGAGCTCGCGCCGAAACTCAACCGCCTGCGCAAGGTGGTCGTTTCGTCGACCCTCGAGTCGGCGCCGTGGGGAGAGTGGGAGCCGGGCGAGGTGGTCACCGACGCGGTCGGCGCCGTGTCCGCGCTGAAGCGCGAGGACGGCAAGGACATCGTGTTGTGGGGGAGCATCTCGCTCTTCCACTCGCTGCTGACCGCCGGCCTGGTCGACGAGGTCCAACTCCGCGTCTGCCCGTTGCTGCTGGGCGGGGGCAAGCCGGTCTTCCCCTCCGCGCAGGTCTCCTTGGAGCTCCTGGAAGCCACCCCCTGGGCTGGAAATGGCGTCGTACTCCGCTACCGCCCGAACTAGGATGCCGGCGTGCCCGCACCCAACGGATTCGACTACGTGGCCCGGCCTGACGGCACGGTGCGGATCACCCATCACGGCAAGCCCGCGACCGTACTGCGGGGCAGCCGGGCCGGGGAGTTCCTCGGAGAGGTTGACGAGGACCCGCAGGAAGTGATGGCGCGGTGGACCGGCAACTACAAACGCGGCAACGAGCGGATGGGGAAGAACCACCCGCGCAACCGGCGCTGAGTATCAGCTGACCGCGTTGACGACCGCTCTCACGATGGGAGCCGCCACCGTAAAGGTGGGGACGACCAGGAGCAGCACCGCGGCGGTGTAGGTGGCGGCGGAGAGCAGCCTGGCGTCGGGTTCTGGGTCGGCCAGGCGTTGGACCCGGAGGACCGTGGAGGACTTGGCGGCGGCCATGGCGGCCTCGGGGGCAGGAGAGCCGGCCAGGGCGACCAGGGCTCGGGCCAGGGGGAGCGGGCCGATGCGGCGGCGGGCGTCGTCGTCGGCCAGGAGCTCCACCAGGGTGCGGGCCTGTTCCAGGGCTAGGTCGCTGCGGACCCAGCGAGGAAAGGCCCTCCGAATCGCGGTGAAGGCCTCTAATACCAGGTCGTGGCGCGCGCGGAGATGAGCTTGCTCATGAGCCAGCACTGCCCGTAGCTCGCTGTCGTCCAGGCGGTCCAGCGCACCAACCGACACGACGACCCGCGAGCCGCGCAGTGCAGGCAAGCAGTAGGCCAGCGGGGTCTCCTCGGCCAGAACCCGCAGGCCGGGGATCAACCCGTCCGGGGTGGCCAGTACGTCTACTAAGTCTCGGTGGCGCTTGCGGCGCGCTCTAGTCCCGACGGCGACTCGACCAGCGGCCCAGAGCAGCCGGACACCGACCAGCGCAGTCAAAGCCAGTACTGCGCCCGCAGCCAAGTCCCGAGGTGACGACGGGTCGAAGCGCGGTTCCCCGGGCTCGCCCGCCGTGGAGTAGGACAGCGCGATCCCAGCCCCAAAAGCAGCCAGTACTGCGGCTAGCGCGATCGCCTGCCATAGCGCCACAGCGGCGCGGGGGATCCGGTAGGGCCAGTTGGAGCGGGCAAGGAGTGCTGGAGCCGGTCCGGTCAGGACCAGGGCGAGTGCGGCAAGCAGGAGCGGGGTGATCACCCGTCCCGCGCCTCCAGCCGAGCCAGCGCGTCGCGGAGGAGTGCGGCTTCCTCGTCGCTGACCTGGCCGACGAAGCGGACCAGGGCCTCGCGGCGATCGCCGGCCCGGTCCAGCGCGTCCCGCATCAGGTCGGCGGCCAGTTCCTCGCGCGGCGCGGCCGCCTTGTAGCGCCAGGCCTTGCCGTCGCGTTCGCGCTCGGTCAGGTCCTTCTTGGCGAGCCGGTCGAGCACGGTCATCACGGTCGTGTAGGCCAGCTCGCGGGTCCGGGACAGCTGCTCGTGGACCTCCCGGACGGTGAGAGCGCCGTCGGCTGCCCAGAGCTGCTCCATCACCAGGCGTTCGAGGTCTCCGAGGGGGCGGGGAGCCTTCGGGTCGGTGGTCACGTGACCAGTGTAACTACACGTCGTAGTAGATCTCGGCTAGCATCTACTACGTAACGTCGTAGATGGCTCGGGAGGCCTCGTGGACACCCTGGATCTGGCCCGCTGGCAGTTCGCGATCACCACCGTCTACCACTTCTTCTTCGTCCCGGTGACGATCTCGCTGGTCGCGATCACGGCCGGCCTGCAGACCGCGTGGTACCGGACCGGCAAGGACAAGGACCTGCGGCTGACCAAGTTCTACGGCAAGTTGTTCCTGATCAACATCGCGATGGGAGTCGTCACCGGGATCGTCCAGGAGTTCCAGTTCGGGATGAACTGGAGCGACTACTCGCGCTTCGTCGGCGACGTGTTCGGCGGCCCGCTGGCGCTGGAGGGGCTGCTGGCGTTCTTCTTCGAGTCCACCTTCATCGGCCTGTGGATCTTCGGCTGGGACCGGTTGCCGAAGAAGGTGCACCTGGCCTGCATCTGGATGGTGGTGCTGGGCACGCAACTGTCGGCGTACTTCATCCTGGCGGCCAACTCGTGGATGCAGAACCCGGTCGGCTTCCGTTACAACGCCGAGCGCGGCCGGGCCGAGCTCACCGACTTCTGGGCGGTGCTGACCAACAAGGTGGTGCTGGTCACCTACCCGCACACGATCTTCGCCGCGTTCCTGGTCGGTGGTGCGTTCGTCGCAGGTGTCGCGGTCTGGCACCTGGTCCGCAGGCCGGGCGTGGACGTCCCAGCCTTCCGTACTGCGCTCCGCCTCGGCGCGGTGGTGGTCCTGGTGGCCGGCGCCGGCGTCGCCCTCAGCGGCGACCAGCAGGGCAAGGTGATGACCGAGGTGCAGCCGATGAAGATGGCCGCGGCCGAGGCGCTCTACGAGTCGGAGAAACCGGCCGCGTTCTCGATCTTCACCGTCGGCAGCCTGGACGGTTCCCGCGAGATCTACTCGGTGAAGGTGCCCTACCTGCTGTCGTTCCTGGCCAACGGCGACTTCGACAGCGAGGTGAAGGGGATCAACTCGCTGCAGCAGGCCTACGAGCAGCTCTACGGCCCGGGCTCGTACAAGCCGAACATCCCGCTCACCTACTGGACCTTCCGGCTGATGATCGGGGTGGGGATGACGTCTGTGGCGCTGGCCCTCTTGTTGCTCTGGGCAACCAGGAGGGGACGGGCGCCGGACCGCCGGCTGGTCTGGCTGGCGCTGCCGTTGCCGCTGCTGCCGCTGGTCGCGAACACCTTCGGCTGGATCTTCACCGAGACCGGCCGGCAGCCGTGGCTGGTGTTCGGCCTGCTGCCCACCTCCGCCGGGGTGTCGCCGGGCACCACCACGACCGAGATCCTGATCTCGATGATCGGCTTCCTGCTCCTGTACGGCGCCCTGGCGGTGGTCGAGGTGAAGCTCATGTTCCGCGCGATCCGGGCCGGGCTGGCCGGGGTGGCGCCGGAGCCGGACACGCCACCCGAGCCGGACGACTCCGGCAAACCGCTCTCCTTCGCATACTAGAGGTGGTCTGAGCAATGGAACTCACAACCGTCTGGTTCCTCGTCATCGCGTTCTTCTGGATCGGGTACTTCGTGCTCGAGGGCTTCGACTTCGGGGTCGGGATGCTGGTCCGGGTGCTCGGCCGGGACGAGCCCGAGCGGCGCGCCGCGATCACCACGATCGGGCCGGTCTGGGACGGCAACGAGGTCTGGCTCATCGTGGCCGGCGCGACGACCTTCGCGGCCTTCCCCGAGTGGTACGCGTCGTTGTTCAGCGGGTTCTACCTGCCGCTGTTCGCGATCGTGGTGTCGCTGATCCTGCGCGGCGTCGCGATCGAGTACCGCGGCAAGCGCGACGACCTGCTCTGGCGTGGGCGGATGGACACCCTGATCACGGTCGGGTCGCTGGTCCCGGCGCTGCTGTGGGGGATCACCTTCGCCAACCTGGTCCGCGGCGTACCGCTGGATGCCTCGCATGAGTTCGTCGGGAGTCTGGGGTCGCTGCTCAACCCGTTCGCGCTGCTGGGCGGGGTGACGCTCACGGCGTTGTTCGTGGCGCACGGGGCGATCTTCCTGGCCCTGAAGACGACGGGGGAGTTGCGGGAGCGGGCCAATCGGCTCGCCTCGGTGTGCGGCCTGGCGGCGGGAGTACTGGCTGTGGGCTTCCTGACCTGGGCCCATGGGCAGCGCGGCGATCTCTGGTCGACTGTGCTGGCGGTAGGTGCCGCTGGCGCGTTGGTGGCCGGGCTGGTCGCCAACAGGATGCGCCGCGAGGGTTGGGCCTTCGTGGGGACCACAGTGGCGATCGGACTCGCAGTGGCGTCCCTGTTCGTGGCGATGTTCCCCGCGGTGATGCCGTCGTCGCTGGACCCGGCGTGGAGCCTCAATACAGTCAACGCAGCCTCGTCGCCCTACTCGCTGAAGGTGCTGACGGTGATCGCGGCGATCAGTACGCCGTTGGTGCTGCTGTACCAGGGCTGGACCTACTGGGTGTTCCGTAAGCGCGTCACGGTCGCGGTGTCATGAAGCCGCTCGACCCCAGGCTGTTGCGGCGGGCACGAGCCGCCCGAGTGTTCTTGGCCGGCTCCGTGCTCATCGGGGTCGCAACCGGTCTGCTGATCATCCTCCAAGCCGTACTACTGGCCCACGGCATCGCCGATGTCGTACTGCGAAACGAGGGCGTCGGCCAGGTGGCTCTCCTGCTCGCAGTGGTCATCGCGGCGCGGGCGGGTCTGCAGTGGCTGCAGGAGGTCGTCGCTCAGCGGGCGGCTGCTGCCGTCAAGTCGACGCTGCGTCGGCAGGTGCTGGAGCACTCGCTGAAACTCGGCCCGGCCTGGCTCAGTGGGGAGCGAAGCAGCAAGCTGACCACCTTGCTCACCAAGGGCTTGGACGACCTCGACCCGTACTTCGCCCGCTATCTCCCGCAGTTGGTTCTGGCAGGTACGGTGCCGGCTGGGGTGGTCGCCTGGATGGCGACTGGTGACCTGCTGGCCGCCGTGACCGTGCTGGTGACTCTGCCGCTCATCCCGATCTTCATGGCGCTGGTGGGCTGGGCGACGGAGGCACACAGCCGTCGCCGGCAGCACGCGCTCGCAGTACTGGCTCATCACTTCTCGGACGTGGTGGCGGGGCTGCCGACGCTGAAGCTGTTCGGCCGGGCGAAGGGGCAGGCGGGCGCAGTACGGCGGGTGACGGACAGGCACCGGGTGGCGTCGATGAAGAGCCTGCGGCTGGCGTTTCTGTCGTCGTTCGTGCTGGAACTGTTGGCGAGCATCTCGGTGGCTCTGGTGGCGGTGGGAGTCGGGCTGCGGCTGGTGGAGGGGAAGCTCGGCCTGGAGACGGCGTTGCTGGTGTTGATCCTGGCGCCCGAGGCCTACCTGCCGCTGCGGCAGGTAGGGGCGCACTTCCACGCGAGCGCTGACGGGGTTGCCGCAAGCGAGGAAGTGTTCCGGGTGCTGGAGACGCCGCTGCCTGAACGAGGTGAGCGGACCGATGTGCCGGACCTGCGGGTGACCTCGTTGCACCTGCACGACGTGACCGTGCGCTATCCGGGGCGGGACGAGCCGGCGCTGAAGGCGTTCGACTTGGATCTGTGGCCGGGGGAGGTTGTCGCGCTCGCCGGTCCTAGTGGGGCCGGGAAGTCGACGGTGATCGCCGCTGTGCTCGGCTTCGTGGTTCCTGAGTCCGGGGTGATGGTGGCCGGCGGCAGTGCGGCGGACGAGTTCGAGCCGGACCTGTGGCGGGCGCAGTTCGGCTGGGTCCCACAGCGTCCAGGCCTGCGTGTGGGAACTATTGCGGACAACGTCCGGCTCGGCCGACCTACTGCTACCGACGAGCAGGTACTGCGCGCGCTGGCTGAGGCAGGCGCCTCGGAGCTGGACCCGGCCAAGCCTGTCGGTGAGGGCGGACAGTTGCTGTCAGGTGGTCAGCGGAGGCGGGTGGCGCTGGCCAGAGCCCTGATCACCGAGGCGCCGGTACTGCTGCTGGATGAGCCGACTGCTGGGCTGGACGCGTCATCTGAAGCGGCTGTAGTGGCGAACCTCCGGGCGAGCGGGCGCACGGTGCTGCTGGTCGCGCATCGGCCCGCACTGCTGGCCGCTGCAGACCGCGTAGTGACTGTTGGAGCTGCGGCGAACAGGATGGTGGCGGTGTGAGTACAGCACTGGGGCTTGCCAAGCCGGAGGGGACGACTACGCCGAGGCTGGCGCTTGCCTTGCTGGCTGGGGTGCTGGCGTCCGGCTCCGCGGTGGCGTTGTTGGCGACGTCCGCGTGGCTCATCACGACGGCGGCCGCGCAACCACCCGTGCTGACCCTGCTGGTGGCGATCGTGGCAGTCCGGGCCTTTGGCGTGGGGCGAGGCTTCTTCCGGTACGTCGAACGCCTCGCGGCGCACGACGCGGCGTACAGGGTGCTGGGAGAGACGCGGTCGCGGATCACCGCACGCCTCGAGGAACTGGCACCTGCCGGGTTGTCATCGTTGCGCAGCGGGGATCTGCTGGCTCGCCTGCTGCTGGACGTCGATGCTGTGCTGGATCTCTGGCTGCGGGTCGTCTTGCCTGTGCTGGTGGCAGCTCTGACCGGAACTGCGACGGTTGCGCTGCTGGTGGTGTTCTTGCCGTCGGCGGGCGTCGCCGTGGCGGTTGCTGTGGCGCTCGCGTGCACGGTGGTGCCGTGGGTGACGTCCGCGACTGCACGACGGGCGGAGAGGTCAATCGCCGGGGCTCGCGGAGAGGTGGCCGCGTCAGCGACGGAGACGTTGCTGACCGCAGCCGATGTGGTCGCCTTCAGCGCTGTCGACGACGTGCTCCGAGCCTTCGGTGCGGCGGATGCACGACTGGCGGCAGCTGAGCGACGGTCGGCCTGGAGCGCTGGGTTCGGGAACGCGCTGCTGGTTCTGTGTGTCGGCGGTGCGAGCTTGGCGGGGCTGGTGCTTGGTAGTAGCGCAGACATCTCCGGGCCGGTGTTCGCCGTCTTGGTGTTGACGCCCCTGGCCCTGGCCGACGTCCTCGGTGGACTCCCCGCTGCAGCACAGTTGGCCACCCGCGTCAGGTCGTCCCTCTCGCGGGTCCAGGAGGTGCTGGACACTCGGACTCCGGTAAGAGAACCAGAGACGCCGAAGCCCCTACCGTCGGGCCGCGACCTGGTAGTGCGGTCACTAGATGCCGGCTACAACCCCCAGGCCGCGGTCTTGCGGGGCGTAGACCTGACGGTCCCCTTCGGGAGCCGCGTAGTTGTCACGGGAGCCAGTGGCGCGGGGAAGAGCACGCTGGCGAGCGTGTTGCTGCGGTTCCTGGAGCCGTGGGGTGGCCAGGTGTTGCTGGGTGGGGTGGATGTCAGCCAACTGGCGGGCGACGAGGTGCGGTCGGTGGTGGGGCTGCTGACTCAGGAGAGCCACGTGTTCGACACGAGCATCCGGGAGAACCTGCTGCTCGCGAAGCCCGGGGCCAGCGACCTGAGGTTGTGGAAGGCGCTGTACCAGGCTCGGCTCGGGGAGTTCGTGAAGAGCCTGCCGGAAGGGCTCGACACGATGGTGGGGGAGCACGGGGCGCGGTTGTCCGGGGGAGAGCGGCAGCGGCTGGCGTTCGCCCGCCTGCTGCTGGCGGATCACGACGTGCTCGTGCTGGACGAGCCCACCGAGCATCTCGACGAGGACACCGCCCGCGTCCTGCTGATGGACCTGTTCGCTGCTGCGGGCCGACGTACCGTCGTACTGCTCACACATCGGCCGGAGTTGGCTCCGGAGCTCACGCAGCCGGTGGAGATCCTCGCCGGGCCTACTCCTCACCCGCTGCTACCGGCAACCAACCTGCCGTGAGGGATGCGGGAGGCGGGCCGGGCGTCTGCCAAGATGGGGGATCGTGTTGACCTCTCAGCTTGTCACCCTGCTCACCGACCAGGCCCTGACCGGGGCGGTGGGGTGGGCTTCGTATCAGCTAGCTATCATCGCGGCGATCGCCGTCGTGCTGGTCGCCGGTACGGCCGGTCTGGTCGTCACCAGGCGCCGCAGGGCGGAGCTGCCGGCCACCAAGCCGACTCCCGAGATCACCGAGCCTCAGGTCGGCGACGACGCGGAAGAACCGCGCGACACGCCGACCCGGACGCTCGAGGACACCGAGCTGCCCGAAGCGACGACAACGACCCTGGAGAAGCCCGAGTCCGCGCAGGGCCGGCTGGTCCGGCTGCGCGCCCGGCTGGCCCGTTCGCAGGGCTCGCTCGGCAAGGGCCTGCTCGCGCTGCTGTCGCGGGACAAGCTCGACGACGAGGCGTGGGAGGACATCGAGACCACGCTCATCACGGCCGACGTCGGCGTCACCCCGACCCAGGAACTGGTGGAGAAGCTGCGCACCCGGGTCCGGGTCGAGGGCGTCACCGGTGAGCAGGCGCGGACGATCCTGCGCGAGGAACTGATCGCGCTGGTCGACCCGTCGCTGGACCGCTCGCTGAAGGTCGAGCGCGGGGACAGCCAGCCTGCGGTGGTCCTCGTGGTCGGCGTCAACGGCACCGGCAAGACGACCACGGTCGGCAAGCTGGCCCGGGTCCTGGTCGCCGAGGACAAGCACGTCGTCCTCGGCGCGGCCGACACCTTCCGCGCCGCCGCCGCGGACCAGTTGCAGACCTGGGGCGAGCGGGTCGGCGTCCGGACCGTCCGCGGCCCCGAGGGCGGCGACCCGGCCAGCATCGCGTTCGACGCGGTCAAGCAGGGCATCGAGGAGCAGGCCGACGTCGTCCTGGTCGACACGGCCGGCCGGCTGCACACCAAGACCGGCCTGATGGACGAGCTCGGCAAGGTCAAGCGGGTGATCGAGAAGACGGCCGAGGTGGACGAGGTGCTGCTCGTCATCGACGCCACCACCGGCCAGAACGGTCTCACCCAGGCCCGTGTGTTCGCCGAGGTGATCAACGTGACCGGTCTGGTGCTGACCAAGCTGGACGGCACCGCGAAGGGCGGCATCGTGATCGCTGTGCAGCGCGAGCTGGGCGTGCCGGTCAAGCTGGTCGGCCTCGGCGAAGGCGCCGACGACCTGGCCCCCTTCGACGCCGAGCAGTTCGTCGACGCCCTGCTGGACTAGAGCTTCTTGGCCAGGAACAACTGCGTGCTGACGTCCACCACGACCGATTCAGACAGCAGCGCCTCCAGCTCGGCCACCATCTGCTCGGCCGGATAGCTCGGGCGGATAGCTCGGCCGGACCCGGTCGTACTCCGCCGCGATCTCGCCGAACACCAGCGCGTGTCCCCGGTCATGCGCGGGAGCTTAGCCCTGGTTGCCCGGGCGACGATCAGGTACCAAGGAACAATGAAGCCGCGGATCGTGATCATCGGGGCCGGGTTCGCCGGCTATCACGCAGCCAAGACCCTCTGCCGGCTGGCAGGCGACCGAGCCGAGGTCGTGGTGGTCAACACGACCGACTACTTCCTCTACGTGCCGCTGCTGCCCGAGGTGGCCACCGGCATCCTGGAGCCGCGCCGGATCACGGTGTCGATCGCGGACTCGCTGCCCAACGTCCGCCTGGTCCTCGGGGAGGTGGACGGCCTCGATCTGGACAACCGCAAGGTCCGGTACGCCGATCCGGCCGACCGTCGCGGGGAGATCGAGTACGACCGGCTGATCATCGCCGCGGGGAGCGTCAACAAGCTGCTGCCGATCCCGGGCGTCGCCGAGCACGCGCGCGGGTTCCGGGGGATCCCTGAGGCTGTCTTCCTGCGGGACCACCTGACCCAGCAACTGGAACTGGCCGACGCCTCGAACGACCAGGCCGAGCGGGACTCGCTGTGCACCTTCGTAGTGGTGGGGGCCGGCTACACGGGCACAGAGGTCGCCGCACACGGCGTGCTCTATACCGACCTGCTGAAGAAGCGACGGCCGCGGCTACGGCACCAGCGGATCCGCTGGATGCTGCTGGACGTCGCCGACCGGGTACTGCCCGAGTTGGACCTTCGCCTGTCCCGTACTGCGGACAAGGTGCTCCGCCAGCGGGATGTCGACGTACGGATGCGACTGTCGGTGGAGGAGGCCACGATGGACGGGGTACGGCTCACCAACAAGGAGTTCGTGCCTACCCAGACGCTGGTCTGGTGTGTCGGGGTCCGGCCGGACCCGATGGTCGACGGGCTCGGGTTGAAGACCGAGAAGGGCCGCTTGGTCGTCGACGAGTACCTGAACGTGCCGGGTCATCCCGATGTGTTCGCATGCGGGGATGCGGCCGCAGTACCGGACTTGACCCGGCCTGGTGAGGTGACGCCGATGACCGCGCAGCATGCCGAGCGACAGGGTAGGCAGGCCGCACGCAACGTCGCTGCGACCTTCGGGAAGGGTGAACGGAAGCGGTACGTGCACAAGGATCTCGGGTTCGTGGTGGACCTGGGCGGCAAGCAGGCGGCAGCCAACCCGCTGCAGATCCCGTTAGCGGGCCTGCCGGCCAAGGTGGTGACCCGTGGCTACCACCTGCTCTCCATGCCGGGGAACCGGGCCCGTACCGCGAGCGACTGGCTCTTCGACGCGGCACTGGCCCGGCAGACCACCAACCTGGCGGTCATCCCGGCCGTCGATGTCCCCCTGGAGACAGCGAGTCCCGAGCGGACCCGGCGGCATCAGTAGAAAGATCCGTCCACCACTGCACGTCACCTTCGACCTGTGCGGGCTGCTGGTTCCGCGGCGGCTGCGGAAGCTGACCCAGACGCTCCACCTGCTCTGCCAGCGCGTCCAGAACCGAGCGCAGTTGAACATGGGCCACCTGGGTGAACGTCCGGACGTACTCCAGTTCTGCTGCCTGCGCGTCACTCACAGGCAGGCGCTTGACCGCTGTCTCCACCGAGTCGTGCGCCTGCTGCAGTACGTCGCGCTGCTGGTGCCGGGCCGACTCCACCAGGTCCTTGGCGTACTGCTCGGCCTCGGCGACCAGGTTGTCCGCGATCTGCTGGGCCTGGCTCAGCAGGCCGACGGCGTGCGCCGTGATGTGCGCCCGCTGGTCCTCGTCCGGGGTGCTGTTGCGGTAGCGCTCCAGCTCGGCCCTGAGCTCCGCCCGGTCCGCGTCCGCGTACTCGATCTGCTCCGCCAGCGCACCCAGGTACGCCGCCACCTCGTCCGGGTCCAGGCCCTTGCGGCGGGTGCCGAAGGTCTGGTGCCGGATCGCGTTCGGCGACTGGACGGGTCTCCGGGCGAACGGGTCTTCGCGCGTCACTGCTGGCCCCCTGGCGAGGTCGTGGTCCCGAAGGACTCGATGCGGATTTCTGCCGCCGGGGTGCCGGCTCCGGTGAGTTCGTCGACGGTGTGAGCCACCATGGCCGGGGACCCGCACACCAGAGCGGTGTGTCCGGTCCACGGGCCGTGTTCGGCGGCCACTGAGCCGACCAGACCTCGCTGGCCCGGGTATGACCTGTCGTCCGACACCACTGGCGTGTAGCTGAACCAGGGCCGCTTGGCGAGCCTGGTGAGTTGCTGGTGCTCGTAGAGGTTCCACGGCATCCGGGCTCCGTGGAACAGGTGCACCATCGGGATGTCAGCCGGCTGCGTCCGCCGGTCGAGCTGCTCCAGCATCGCCCGCAGCGGAGCCAGCCCGGTGCCACCGGCGACCATCAGCAGGTTCCGCCGGCCGTCGTCCGGCAGTTTCAGGGTGTCGCCGACCGGCGCACCGAGGCGAACCGGATCCCCCTTCTTCAGCGACCGTACCGCGGGTCCGCTGACCTGGCCGCCGGGCACCAACCCGATGTGCAGCTCGATCGACCCGTCGTCGCGCGGGGCGTTCGCGGGACTGAAATAGCGCCACCTCCGGGGCCGGTACGGGATCTCCAGCGCGACGGACTGGCCCGGCTGGTAGGTGAGCGGCTGCTCCGGCCGGATCTGCACGATCGTCACGTCCATCGTGCGGCGGTCCACACCGAGCACCTCGCCGGGCCACCAGGCCGGGGTCTCCTCGGCGGACTCCTCGGCCGCCTGGACCATCACCGTCGCGACCAGGCCGTACGCCTCGGCCCAGTCGGCCGCGAGCTCAGAGGTCCAGGACGCGCCGAGGAAGTGCTGAAGGGTGGCGAGCAGGGACGCGCCGACCGCCGAGTAGTGCTCCGCGATCACCGAGAACCGCCGGTGGTCCCGGCCGAGTTGCTGCAGGAAGGGCACCACTTCGTCGAGTTGTGCGGCGTTGCTGACGACGGCTCCGAGCGCTCCGACGAGCTTGTCCCGCTGGGCGGCCATCGAGACCGGGAACATCTCCCGGACCTCGGGATGGGAAAGGAACAGGTGGGAGTAGAAGAACAGCGGGACCTCGTCACCGGACTTGGCGACCAGGGCCCAGCTGTTCTTCAGCGCGGCCGGGTCCATCCCCGCGTCAGTGCGCGGTGACGATGTCGTCCTGGGTGGCGCCGAGCGCCTTGACCACCCGGCCGATGATGTCGTCCGGCACGCTGTGCGCCTCCAGCGCGGCGATCAGGTGCTCCACCACCCGGCCGAAGTCCGCGTCGGTGATGCCGCGGCCGCGGTGCGCCTCGGCGAGGTCGGCGCCCTCGTACGAGACCGGGCCGCCCATCACCTGGGAGACGAGCTGCACCTGGTGGCGCTTCAGCCGGGCCAGGTCGGTGCCCTCGAAGTACCCGGCCAGCCGGGGGTCGGCGAGCACGCTTTGGTAGAACAAATCCACGACCGACGAGATCGCCGCGCCACCGCCGACGGCGGCGTAATCACTTGTCTGCTCAACCACGGAGCAACCCTCTCCCATGTGTGGAATCGATCCCCGAGCGGACCCGATCCGAACACTTGAACCAGGGGTTGGTCAAGCGATCGCAAGAGATTCGAAAAGATCCGTCCGTAGTCCGTTCGTGACGTTGACAACCCTGCTCCGCAAGGTCAATCTAGGCCGCCGGGGGCACGTGCTATTGATTGCCTTAGGCAACGGCAAGCCCGATTTTCAGTTGCGCATTTGACCACTGGACACTGCCTGTCCCGAGCCTGCCGGTGGGATCGACAGAATGGGTCCGTGGACGAGGCCGAGTTGGAGACGCTGCTGCGGGAGTTGACCCCGCAGGTGCTGGGCGCGGTGGTGCGGCGTACCGGGGATTTCACCGCGGCGGAGGACGCCGTCCAGGAGGCGCTGATCGCGGCGGCCAGGACGTGGCCGCGGGAGGGGATCCCGGGCAACCCGCGCGGGTGGTTGATCCAGTCGGCGTCGCGGCGGTTCATCGACGAGATCCGCCAGGAGCGGGCCCGGCGCAAGCGAGAGGAACTGGCGGCGCAGCGCGACGTGCCGGCCGAGGACGTCGAGGAGAAGGATGACACGCTGCGGCTGCTGTTCCTGTGCTGCCACCCCGCGCTGACCCCGGCCTCGGCGATCGCGCTCACCCTGCGCGCCGTCGGCGGACTGACCACGGCCGAGATCGCCAGGGCGTACCTGGTGCCTGAGGCAACGATGGCGCAGCGGATCACCCGGGCGAAGCTGAAGCTCAAGGGCATGGACTTCGACCTGGAGCCCAGCGAGGAACGGCTGCGGCAGGTGCTGCACGTGCTCTACCTGCTGTTCAACGAGGGCTACACGAGCAGCGGCGGAGCAGAGTTGCATCGCGCCGACCTGTCCGGCGAGGCGATCCGGTTGACCCGGATGGTGCATGGATTGTTGCCGGAGTGGCTGACCGGGGTGGCGGGGTGGGGTCAGCAGGTGCAGGGCCAGGTCACTGGGCTGCTGGCGCTGATGTTGCTGACCGATGCCCGCCGCCCGGCCCGGACCGGACCGGCGGGGGAGCTGATCCCGCTGGCGGACCAGGACCGGTCGCTGTGGGACAAGGACTTCATCAGTGAAGGGCTGGAGTTGGCAGTCGACGCGTTCGGCAGGAAGCCGCTGGGCGAGTACCAACTGCAGGCCGCGATCGCCGCGCTGCACGACGAGGTGGACCGGCCGGAGGACACCGACTGGCCCCAGATCGTCGCGCTCTACGACCTGCTGGAAGACCTGTCGGGCAACCCGATGGTGACCCTGAACCGCGCGATCGCTGTGGCGATGGTGGACGGTCCCAAGGCTGGCTTGGAACTCCTCGAGCCACTGGACGACAAGCTCGCGGGGCACTACCGGCTGGACGCAGTACGAGGTCATCTGTTCGAGCAGATCGGAGACCTCGAGACTGCGGCGAAGTACTTCAGCACGGCGGCCCGGCGTACTACGAGCCTCCCGGAGCGCGACTACCTGACCACCAAGGCGGCTGAGGTCAGTGGTGCTGGGCGAAAGCCGCAGTGATCTCGTCGCGGCCCTCACCCGTTGCCAGCAGCAACCTGAGGAGTACGCGTGCCTTGTAGGGGTCGAGGAAGCCGCCGTCGATCAGGCCGCGGCTGAGGAGATCGGACTCCGAGCCCACTGAGCTGTAGGTGTTGCGCAGCACTGAGCCGCCACCGGTCCGGGAGGTCAGCACCACTGGCATGCGCTCGGCCAATGCGCCGAACACCGGCGCTAGGGCAGCCGGCACGTGCCCGACGCCGTAGCCCGCTACGACCAACCCCTGGTGAGTCTCGGCCAGTCCCTCGAGCAGTAGCCCGTCATCGTCGAGAGTGACTGTGTAGAGCGCCACCCGCGCCGCATCCAGCTCCGCCGGCTCAGCCCGACCCGGTACTCCGTCCTGCCGGCTGGGCCGGGCGAGAATCCTCACCTGGCCCTCGACGAGCTGGCCGATCGGTCCGACGTTGGGGGAGGCGAACGTCGCAGTACTCGTGCTGTGGGTCTTGCGGACCCACCGGGCGGCATGGATCTGGTCGTTGAAGACGACCAGCGCGCCGAGGTCGCGGGCGGCGGGAGAGCAGGCCACCCGGGTCGCGGCGAGCAGGTTCGCCGGACCGTCGGGGCCGGCCAGAGTGGGGTTGCGCATCGCGCCGGTCAGCACGAACGGCTGTGGGTGCGGCCAGACCTGGTCGACCAGGAAGGCCGTCTCCTCCAGGGTGTCCGAGCCCTGGGTGACGACGACGCCGGTGGCACCGTTGCTGACCGCCTTCGACGCCGCGTCGACGACGTCGAGCATTGTGGCGAGCGTGAGGTTCGCGCTCGGCACGGCCTCCACGTCCTGGACCTCCAGCGGCACCGGCAGTTCCGCCAGGCCGGGAACCGCCGCGGCCAGATCGGCCCCGGTCAGCCGGGCCACGCCCTCGGACGTCCGGCCGGCCATCGAGATGGTGCCGCCGAGGGTGAACAACGCAACGCTCACGGAGGGGCCGTCCTTTCGGGGGTGACAGAAGCTTTCGGGGCGACAGCTTTCGGGGTGACAACCGCCCGGCAAGCTACCACTACTTGGAGCGAGCGCGGACGTGCATCCGCTCGCCCTGCGGGCCGTACAGGCAGAGCATCTCGGCGGCCCCCGGCCCCGGGTTGCCGAACCAGTGCGGGATCCGGGTGTCGAACTCGGCCACCTCGCCCTCGGCCAGGATGATGTCCTGGTCGCCCAGCACCAGCCGGATCCGCCCTGACAGCACGTAGACCCAGTCGTAGCCCTCGTGGGTCTTCTGGTTCGGCTCGCCTCCCGGCCATCCCGCCGGCACGATCTGCTTGAAGGCCTGCAGTCCGCCCGGACGCCGGGTCAACGGGATCACCGTCGCGCCGTGGTGGTGCTTGATCGGCTTCGCGTGGATGCGGGGATCGCCGGTCGGCGGCGCGTCGACCAGTTCGTCCAGTTGCACCTGGTGGGCGCGGGCCAGCGGCAGCAGCAGTTCGAGCGTCGGCCGGCGCTGACCGGCCTCCAGCCGCGACAGCGTGCTCACCGAGATGCCCGTGTCCGTGGACAGCTGGGACAACGTCGTACCGCGCTCCTGGCGGAGCTTGCGCAACCGCGGGCCGACCGCTTCCAGGACCTCGTCGTAGGTTTCCATGATTGCCATTCTGGCAAACTTTCTTGTCGTTTTCGAGAAAGCGACGCATCGTCGGTCAGGTAGACATCGACGAAGGAGCTGGGCATGAAGAAGTACGACGTGGTGGTGGTCGGGGGCGGTGCCGCGGGACTGAGCGGCGCGCTGGCGTTGGTCCGGGCGCGCCGATCGGTGCTGGTGATCGACAACGGCACGCCGCGCAACGCGCCGGCCGAGCACGTGCACAACTACCTGACCCGCGACGGGGTCCCGCCGGGCGAGCTCTACGCGATCGGCCGGAAGGAGGTCACGGGGTACGGGGGTGAGGTCGTGATCGGCACGGTGACCTCGGTGCGTCCGGCCGAGCCGTCCGGCTTCGTGGTGGAGCAGGCCGGACGCGAGCCGGTCGAGGCTCGGCGGCTGCTCGTGACCGCAGGTGTGGTGGACGAGTTGCCTGACGTCCCCGGGCTGGCTGAGCGGTTCGGGCGCGACGTCCTGCACTGTCCGTACTGCCACGGGTGGGAGGTGCGCGACCAAGCGATCGGAGTACTGGGGACGGGTGCGATGGCGATCCACCAGGCGCTGCTGTTCCGGCAGTGGAGCGAGGACGTGACGCTGTTCTTGCACGAGGGTCCGCAGCCGACCGAGGAGGAGTGGAAGCAGCTCGCAGCGCGCGGAATCTCTGTCGTGCAAGGGAAAGTCGAGGCTGTCGAGGTCGCCGACGACAGGCTCACGGGCCTCCGGCTGGAAGGTGGCCGGGTCATCCCGCGGCAGGCGCTGGTGGTCCAGACCCGGCTGCGCGCGCGTGCGGACTTCCTGGACGATCTCGGCCTCAAGGCGGTCGAGCGTGAAGCCCGGGGGATGATCATCGGCACGGCGATCGATTCCGACCCCACCGGGAAGACCGAGGTTCCGGGCGTCTGGGTGGCCGGCAACGTGACCGACCCGATGAGTCAGGTGATCACCTCGGCCGCCGCCGGCCTTGCGGCCGGTGCCATGCTCAATGCCGACCTGCTGGCAGAAGACACCCAGCAAGCCGTCGACGCCTACCGCGCCGGTGTCACTGTGTCTGTCGTCTAGCCGGCTGTCTGTTGCCTGGCGCGGTGGGCGGCGGCCTTGACCCGGCTCTGACACTGCGGCGAGCAGAACCGCTTCTTGCTGTTGCGGGAGGCGTCCACGAACACCCGATCGCAGGCCGGCGCGGCGCAAACGCCCAGCCGGCCTGCGAGGTCGCTGCCCACCGCCATCGCGAGCCCGGCCGCGCACCCGGCGGCCCACCCGTTGGCCAGGCTGTCGTCGGCGCCGTGGAAGTGCAGGTTCCAGCCGTCGGTGCGATCGAGTTGTGGTCTGGCGTTCGTCTCCAGCAGCAGCGCGTTGATCTCGGTCGCGGCGCGGTCCGCGTCGCCGGCGTGCGCAGCCTCGAAGACCACCCGCATCCTGACCGCCACCGCCGCCAGTTGTTTCGCCTCCGACGCGCTCACCTCGGGCCTGCGCCGGCCGTCACCGCCCAGCGCGTCGGCAGCGGCGACAGTGAGCGCCTCGCCTGTTGGTGCGGTGGCGTCGGCACCGCCGGACCGGCCGGGCGTCAAGCGGTTGACCAGCTGGACCGCAGCGGTCAGCAGGTTCAAGACGTGACTATCGAACTTCACTTGACCAGTCACTCCCAAGGCTCATAGAGTCGCGCTGTCGTGACTAACCATATCGGTTTCATCGGTCACGCGGAAAGGGTGCCGATGTCCTGGTCGAGCCTGCCGCCGGCGGTCTGGGTGCTGGTGGTCGCGCGGGCGGTGAACCGGCTCGGCGCCTTCACCCTGCCGTTCCTCGCGGTAGTGCTGACCGTCGAGCTCGGAGCGACGGTTTCTCAGGCGGGACTGATCCTGACGGGGTTCGGACTGGCGACGATCCCGTCCCGGCTGTTCGGCGGCCACCTGGCCGATCGGATCGGCCGGAAGTGGACGATCGTGGCGGGCCTGGGTGGTTGCGCGGTGGCGCAGTTGTGGATCGCGGCGTCGCCTGGTCTGTGGTCGGCGATTCCCGCGGTGGTGCTGCTGGGGTTGGCGTTCGAGATCTACGAACCACCGAGCCAGGCGATCATCGCGGACGTCACCGGGCCCGCGGACCGCCCAGCGGCGTACGGGTTGCTTGGTGCGGCTATGGCCGTGGCGGCCGTCGCAGCAGGGCTTCTGGCGGCCTGGTTGGGGCAGTGGGATCTCCGCTGGCTGTTCGTAGTCGATGCGGCGACCTGCCTTGCTTGCGCAGTGCTGGTCGGCCTGGCCTTGCCTGGCGCTCGCCGTGCTCAGCTGAACCGGGCCGCGAGAGCCTGGCGAGATCGGAAGCTGCTACTCATGCTCGGCGTCGGCACGGTCTTCGCTGTGCTCTACATGGAGGTCCTGTTCGGGCTGCCGCTGACCATGCTCGACGAGGGAGTGCCTGCGTCCGGAGTCGGGATCGTGCTGGCCGTGTCGGCTCTCACTCAGATCGCGGGGCAGCCACTGCTGCGACGTCTTGTTCTGGATGACTTCCAGGTGATGACCGTCGGCTACGTGCTGCTGGCCGTCGGGCTACTGGCGACTGGCTTCGCCGGCAGTCTGTCGGCGTTCGTCGTGGCAGCGGTGGTCTGGAGCCTGGGGGATCTACTTCTCCTGGGCCGAGCCCTGACGATCGTGTCGGGTCTGGCTCCCGAGCATGCACGCGGCCGCTACCTGGCCACCTACGGACTCAGCTGGGGGTTCGCCACTGCGGTCGCGCCACTGGCCGGGAGTTGGCTGATCGAAGGCGTCGGGTCATTCGGTCTCTGGGCGATTTGTGGTCTGGCTGCCGGTGGCCTGGCCGCCGTTCAACCTCTGCTGCGGTGTCGGCTGCGAAAGCCTGACTAAAGAGGTTCAATGGGTGCGGGAGGGTGGATGCGCGACACGGTCGACCCAGAATTCGCCTCGTACGTCGATGCGCGGCAAGGCAGATGGCTCCGTACGGCGTACTTGGTCTACGGGGACCTGGAACGTGCTGAGGAGCAACTCCTGCGCGCCTTCACCCGGTTGTCCCTGCGATGGGACCGGGTGGACGACCCGGACCTGTTCGTGCAGCAACTGCTCTACCGGTCGGCCTTGTCGCGGTGGTCCCGGGCCAAGCCGTTCGACGGCGACGAGGACCAGGTCAAGCAGGCTTTGGGCGCGCTCAGCGCCGCGCAGCGCGCAGTACTGGTTCTGCTGCACTTCGAGGAGCTCACCGAGTTCGAGGTATCCGATGTGCTGGGCATGTCCCATGCCGCGGTGCACTCGCACGCACAGTCCTCGCTGAGTCGGTTCCGCCTGGAGCTCGGCACGGGGGACTGGCGTGATGTCACCGGCAGGGAGAAGCAGTGAGGCGCGAGGGAGTGCCGATCCTGCTCGACCAGGCCTCGGACCGGCTGCCGGAGCCGGACCTGGCCGACGTGGCTTGGGCGGGTGGCGTGGTGATCCGGCGGAGGCAGCGTCGCAGTACGGTCGCTGGAATCGTTGTGGTGCTGGTGATCGCGGTGGTCGTGGCTGTGCTCATCGCGCTCGGCGGGAGCGGCAGGAGCGGAATCGCGCCGCCCACGACCGCTCCGACTCACCCACCTGGCTACCTGCCGCCGACCGGCCAGATCGCCGGGATCGACTTCTGGACCGCACCACCCGCGGGCAGTGAGCGGTTCCTGGATCGGATGGATACGCCGTTGGGCGATCTGCTGCGCACCCCGGAGGACCCGGACGAGCTGCGGGACAACCCGGTCGACCAGGTCGCCGCGGTGGTGCTGGCGGAGCTGAACGGGAGTTACACACCCCTGCTGCTCGCGCCCAACACGGACTGGGTCCGGGCGAACCTGCGGCTACGGCCGATAGCGACCGGCCAACCTCTCAGCTCGGGATCGATCGCGCCGAACGGCAGACTGGTCGCCTTCCCGCAGCCGGGTGGAGTCGTGGTGATCGACGCGAGCACCGACAGCACCAAGGAGATCCCGGTGCCGGCGGCGGACCTGCGCAGCGTCAGTTGGTTGCCGAACAGCCGCAACCTGCTCGTCAGCGGGCCGGGCTCGGCCTACCGGGTCGAGGTGGACCTTCAGAGCCGGGAGAACCCGGAGGTCGTCGCGGTTGCTGCTAGCAACAATGCCGAGGCCGCGACAGCGCCGTACCGGCTGGACGGGCCGCAGGGGCGCGTGGTGATGATGCAGTACACCCGCAGTGACGGCTGGTATCCGGTCGGAAGTCCACGGTTGCCGGTGGACTCCTGGGTGGGTCAAACGTTTGCTGTCGGCAACATGGCCGCGAGGTTGTTCGTCGCGACCCAGCTGCCGCAGGTGCCGACCGCCGCGTCCCGGCCGCAGGTGGTCGCGGCCATCTCGCCCCAGCAGACATCGCCGGGCCGGCTCCTCGTCCTCGGCGAGACCCCGGCGGCGACACCGACACCGGGCCGCACCACCCCGGACGAGGTCCGTGAACCGGGTTGCTGCTTCGTCCTCGGCTGGTACGACGACCGCACGGTGCTGCTGCAGGTCAAGGACTGGGTGCTCGGCTGGGACCTGGGCACCGGCCGGGTACGCCGCGTCACCGAGCTCGAGGTCGGCGCTGTCGCCCTCGGACCCGGTCTCCGCGGCTAGCCGGCGCCGTCCTCGAGGATGCACCGCAGCGTCATCGCGACCAGGTGCTCCGCGTCCTCCGGCCTCGGCATCTGCTCACCCGTCAGGGCACGGATGATCAGCACACCGGCCAGCCACTGGACCATCAGCACCGGGTCCGCCGTCGAGCGGATCGGTTCACCGCGCCGGCGGGCCCGCTCCAGGGCGGCGGCCGTCAGCGCGATCCGGCGCTGCAGGAAGTTCCGGTAGAACACGGCGAACTGCTCGTCCCGGTTCATCTCGGTGACCGCGAGGCGAACCAGCGCGACCCCTTCCTTGCTGTTCACGAACGTCAGCGCGCTCGTGTAGACCTGCCGCAGGTCGCCCGCGATGGAACCGGTGTCGGCATCCGGTATCTCGATGTCGAACATCAGCGCCATCGCGTCGTTGGCGAGCAGTTCCTTGCTCGCCCACCGGCGGTAGATCGTCGCCTTGCCGACGCCGGCCGCCTCGGCCACGTCGTCCACCGTCATTCCGTCGAAGCCGCGCTCCAGCAGCAACTGGACGGCGTACCGCCGGATCCTCGGCTCTGCGTCCGGGTCCCGTGGCCTGCCGCGTCGCGGCCTCTCCCCGCTGTTCTGCCCCATTTCACTGTCCCCAGCTCGGACGGTCGCAGTGGCGCGGCTGCGGACCGTGTGATCAGGCCAGACTGCCACAACCGGGCCGATGTCACGTCGATGTCACTTAACGGAGTGCTTTGTCACATGCCTGAAACATGAGGACCGATCGGTTGAAACGGCGCGCCGACACCGTTTGCGGTGTGGCCGTGCTGCTGAGTTCCCCGGCGTTGTGGAGCTCCCCGACTGAGGACGCGGGCCACCCCCAGATCGATGGAAGGGATGACGTTGATGGAGATCAACGCCGGCGATACCGCCTGGGTCTTGGTCAGTGCCGCCCTGGTGTTCTTGATGACACCGGGCCTGGCTTTCTTCTACGGCGGCATGGTGCGCGTCAAGAGCGTGCTCAACATGATGATGATGAGCGCCATCACCATCGCCGTCGTCACCGTGCTGTGGGTGGTGGTCGGCTACTCGCTCACGTTCGGTGGTGACACCGGTCGCGTCATCGGTGACTTCTCGGTCGCCGGGCTGAAGGGGCTGATGGCCCCCGAAGCGGTCAGCGGCACCATTCCGACCTTGGCCTTCGTGGCCTTCCAGTTGATGTTCGCGATCATCACGCCGGCCCTGATCTCCGGCGCGATCGCCGACCGGGCGACGTTCCGCGGCTGGATCGTGTTCGTGGCGCTGTGGACCTCGCTGGTCTACTTCCCGGTCGCGCACTCGGTCTGGTTCCTGGACGGTGACAACCCTGGTGGCTTCATCGGAACCGGGATCAAGGCGATCGACTTCGCCGGTGGCACCGCGGTGCACGTGAACGCCGGTGCCGCCGCGCTGGCGCTGGCGATCGTGCTCGGCCGCCGGGTCGGCTGGCGCAAGGACCCGATGCGGCCGCACAGCCTGCCGCTGGTGGTGCTTGGTGCCGGTCTGCTGTGGTTCGGCTGGTTCGGCTTCAACGCGGGCTCCGCGCTGAGCGCCGGCACCACCGCCGCGGTCACCTTCGTCAACACCCAGGTCGCCACCGCGGCCGCCGTGATCGGCTGGCTCATCGTAGAGCGGATCCGGCACGGCAAGGCCACCACGCTGGGCATGGCCTCGGGTGCGATCGCCGGTCTGGTCGCGATCACCCCGGCCTGTGGCGCGGTCACGCCGGTCGGAGCGCTGATCCTCGGTGTGGTCGCCGGTGGAATCTGCGCCTTCGCGGTCTCGCTGAAGTACAAGCTGGGCTTCGACGACTCCCTCGACGTGGTCGGCGTGCACCTGGTCGGCGGTCTGGTCGGCTCGCTCGCGATCGGCTTCCTCGGCTCCGCGGCCGCCCCCTCGGCGGTGGACGGGCTGTTCTACGGTGGTGGCGTCGACCAGTTGGGCCGGCAGGCGCTGGCCAACCTGATCGTCGGTGTCTACTCCTTCGTGGTCGCCTTCATCCTGGCCAAGCTGATCGACCTGACCATCGGCTTCCGGCTCAAGGAGGATGACGAGGTCGCCGGTGTCGACCAGGTCGAGCACGCCGAGACGGCGTACGACTTCCTGGCCGCGGGCTCGGGCCTGCGCGGACACAGCACCGTGGTTCGCACGACTGCCCAGGACGACGTCGACACCGACACCGCTGAGAAGGAAGGTGCGAAGGTATGAAGCTGATCACCGCGGTGGTCAAGCCGCACAAGCTGGAAGACGTCCGGGCCGCGCTGGAGACGTTCGGGGTGACCGGCATGACGGTCACCGAGGCGAGCGGCTACGGCCGGCAGAAGGGCCACACCGAGGTGTACCGCGGCGCGGAGTACGAGGTGGACCTGGTCCCGAAGGTCCGGCTCGAGGTCGTCGTCGAGGACGGTGACAGCGCCGACGTGGTGGACGTGATCGTGAAGGCCGCGCAGACCGGCAAGATCGGCGACGGCAAGGTGTGGGTCGTCCCGGTCGAGACGATCGTCCGGGTCCGGACCGGCGAGCTGGACGGAGACGCGCTGTAAATGGTGGATCGAGCAGCACAGCGGCGCGCTCGTGCCGATGAGGCCGACGCGCTGCTGTACCTGCTCCTCTCCAAGGCCTGCGACGCCCTCGGTGTTCCCACCGAGGGCGTCGCGCTGGTCGCTGTCGGCGGCTACGGCCGGGAGGAGCTGTCGCCGTACAGCGATCTCGACGTGATGCTCCTGCACGCCGAGGGGTATCCACAGGTCGACGAACTGGCCGCCCAGATCTGGTATCCGCTGTGGGATTCCCGGACCAGGCTGGACCACAGCGTCCGCACGGTCGCGGAGGCCCAGCAGGCAGCGGCCGACGACGTACGGGTCGCGCTCGGGCTGCTGGACGCGCGGCACGTCGCGGGGGATTCCCACCTGACGTTGCAGTTGCGGTCGACCTTGATGGCCGACTGGCGCCGTACTGCGAAGACGCGGCTGCCGGCCCTCGCGGAGGCGTGCCGGGACCGGGCCAACACGGTCGGCGAGCTCGCACACCTGGCCGAGCCGGACCTGAAGGAGGCGTACGGCGGGTTGCGGGATGCCGTCGTACTGCGGGCTCTGGTGGCGTCGTGGCTGGTCGACGTACCGCACCCCGTGGTGGAGCGGGCTCGGCTGGATCTGCTGAACATTCGGGACGAGTTGCATTCGGTGGCCGGGCGTGCAACCGACCGGTTGGTTGCCGATGTGGCTGGTGAGGTCGCGGCCGGCCTGGGTTTGCCGGATCGGGATGCGTTGCTCCGGCACGTCTACTCGACCGGCCGGACGCTCGCGCATGTGTGCGACGTGTCGTGGCGGCGGATCGAGAGCCTGGTGGCCCGTCCGCCTCGCTCACGGCGTCGGCACCGTAGTGGCGGCCCGTTGCTGCTGGCTCTGGACGAGGGTGTCGGGCAGCACGAGGGTGAAGTGGTTCTGATGCCGGATGCGCGGCCAGAGCGGGATGCGGTGCTTGGGCTCCGGGCTGCGGCTGTTGCCGCCGATCGGGACTTGGTGTTGTCGCCGGCTGTGTGTGCGCGGCTGGCCAACACCGCTGCGATGCTGCCGGAGCCGTGGCCGACGGAGGCCCGGCGACTGCTCTGTGCGTTGCTGGGCGCGGGATCGGGCCTCCTGGAGGTCTGGGAGGCGCTGGACCAGGCCGGGTATATCTCGCGAATCCTGCCGGAGTGGGACAGCGTGCGGTTCAGGCCGCCGCAGTCGGCCGTCCACAGGTACACCGTTGACCGGCATCTGCTGGAGACCTGTGTCGAGGCCTCCAAGATGGTCCGCGACGTACGGCGGCCAGATCTGCTGCTGGTGGCCGCTCTCATCCACGACCTCGGCAAGGCCGTCGAAGGCGATCACAGCGTCACCGGGGCCGTGATAGCGACTGACATCGCCCGGCGGCTCGGCTTTGCCGAGGCTGACGTGGACACGATCACTCTGCTGGTCCGGCAGCACCTCATGCTGGCTCAGGTAGCCACCCGGCGGGATCTGGACGACCCGATGACGGTCGAGCTGGTAGCGGGCATCGTCCGCGACACGGACACGCTGGACCTGCTGGAAGCCCTCACGTACGCCGACGCGCGTGCTGCCGGTCCTGCTGCCGCGTCGCCGTGGCGTCTGCGCCTGGTGGGTGAGCTGTCCCGGCGCGTCCGGGGTGAGCTGTCTGGGGGAGGGGCTGGTATCTGGCAGGAGGCTCCGCCGATCCCTGTGCCGCAGTTGCACCAGGTGGTCGGGGTGGGACGACTCGGGGTGACTGTGTCGGAGCACCGCGGCGATGTGCGGGTGAACGTCGCAGTACCGGACCAGGTCGGCACTCTGTCGACTGTTGCCGGGGTGCTGGCGGTGGAGCGCCTCGCAGTACGGTCTGCTGCTGTTACCTCGGTTGAAGGACTGGGGATCTCGCAGTGGTCGGTGGCCGGCGCGGCTCCAGACCCGGTGCGTTTGCGGGATCGGCTCGCTGTGGCGCTGCGAGACGACAGCGATCTCGTACGGCGCTTGGCCGCGCGCGACTCGTCTGCCAAGGGGAAGAGTGCGGCTAGTCGCGTCGACCTGCTACCCGACGCCTCCGAGACAGCGACTGTCCTGCAGGTGCGAGCACATGACCGCCCGGGCCTCCTCTACGACGTCACTGCGGCCATCGCCTCGACAGGGGCTGACATCCGCTCGGCACACGTGAGCACACTCGGCGCAGAGTGCGTGGACGTCTTCTACCTGACCGACAGCGATGGCTCGCCTCTCGAGGACGAAGACGCGCGCACCACCGCCAAGTCAGTACTTGATCGCTTGACGTTTTAGGGTCGAGGGGTGGATCTAGTAGAGGCGTTCCGGCTTCAGGCTGCGGCCTGCGAGGACCTTGGCTCACCTATGTACGCGGACCTGCTGCGGCGGATGGTGGACGAGTACGAGATCGGTGGTTCGGTGAGCGACGTGCTGGTCGGCTATGAGGACCAGCCGGCCGGCGCGGCGATCGCACTGCGGCTGTTGGGCTCTGTGCATCGAATGGTGCTCGCGGGGGAGGCTCCGGAGCTGGCGGCGTTCTACCCGAGTGTTGGCGGCGAGTGGGACCAGAGGCTCGGCTGGGAGGCGTTCGACCAGGTCCTGACAGCCCGTGGGCCGGAGCTGCGCAGTCTGCTGACGCAGCCGCCTCAGACGAACGAGGTTGGCCGCTCCACCGCCCTGTACGGCGGTCTGCTCCGGCTGGCCGAGGTTGTCCCGCTGCCGGTGCGGCTGTTCGAGATCGGCGCGAGTGGCGGGCTGAACCTTCGCGCTGACCAGTTCCGCTACAACCTGGCGGACGGGTCCAGCTACGGCATCGCCGACAGCCCGGTGGTGTTCGAGAACGCGTGGTCGGGGCGGCCGATCCCGCCGGTGCCGGACCTGCGGATCGTGGAGCGCGTCGGCAGTGACATCGCCCCGGTGAACCCGTTGAGCGAGGACGGCGCCCTCACGCTCACGTCGTACGTGTGGCCCGACATGGCTGCGCGGCTGGAACGCCTGCGGGGTGCGCTGGAGGTCGCGCGGAAGGTGCCGGCCGACGTACGGCGGGAGGACGCGTTGTCGTTCCTGCGCAACCTCGAACTGGCCGAGGAGCACGTCACGGTCGTCTGGCACTCGGTGATGTGGCAGTACCTGACTCCTGAGGACCAGGCCGCGGCGGACGACTTGATCACCGCGCTGGGAGCACGCGCGACCCCCTCGGCGCCGCTGGCCCACCTCTGCCTCGAACCGATGCGCCGTACTCCGGAGGCGGAGCCCGAGTTCCTCGTAGTACTGCAGGTGTGGCCCGGGGGAGTGCCGCGCATCCTCGGCAGCTCCGACCCCCACGGGCTGCCCGCGCACTGGGAATGAGCTCAGTCGGTCAGTACCGCGACCAAGGTGTCCGTGAGCTCGGCGGCGTACCGGCCGTCCGGGTCCAGGTCCGGGTCGAAGATGCCGATGTCGAAGCCGACGCACTTGGGCGAGGCGAGGATCGGCTTCAGGAGCTGGCGAAGGTGCTCGTGCTGGAGCCCACCTGGGTCTGGGCTGTCCACGGCCGGCATCACCTCTGCGTCGAGGATGTCCACGTCCAGGTGCACCCAGAAGCCGTCGAGGTCGTCCCGCTCCAGGTGGCGCAGTACTCCGTCGGCCGCGCCTGCCGGGTCGTCGATGATCGCAAGCGCCGACCAGTCCGGGATCCCCGCCTCGCGCAGACTTTCGAGGTACGCCTCGTCCTCGCGGTAGCCGAGCATCACCGCGTCCTCGTCGCGGACGTACGGGCTGAGGTCCTCCAGGTCAGTCAGGTCTGCTTGACCCCGCCCGGTCACCAAGGCCAGCGCCTCGCCACCCGCGGCACCCACGTGGGCGTCGTTGTCGACCGTGCGGAAGTCGGAGTGCCCGTCGAGGTACGCCACGCCGTACCGCCCGCGCCGCTTCAGCGCCAGCGTCGGCCCCAGCAAATTGCTGCACTCACCCCCGAGCAACACCACGAACTTGCCGTCGTCAACGAGCTTCCCGACTCGGTCGGCCAACTTGCCGCTGTAGCTGGCCATAGCCTCCGCGTTGAAAACGCCGTCCCCGGGTTTCCAGTCCCCACGGTCATACCGCGGCGGCGTCACGCATCCGGCGTCCTCGGCCCCGATCCGACTCAGAAACCCCTGATCACGCACGGCTCCCGCCAGCTTGTAACACCCCGGCACGGTCCCCGCCTCAGGCGGCCGGAGCCCGAGATTAGACGGCCCATCCACCACAACCCTGCTCTTCCCCACGGCAACCTTCCTAACCACTAATTCAAATCTAGTGGTTAGAAGCTCCCAGCCCTCACCGCCGCTGTCAACCACCCACCGATCCACAGCCCGGTACTTCGCCCTGTCACTCCCGCCCGCGATCCACAGTCGAGGTCCGCCCAGGCCAACTCCGCCCAGCACCCCCGCCAACAGACGCCCCCGCCCCGCGCGCCCCGTCCCCCAAGGAAGGCACCCGCCAAGTCGCCTGCCCCGCAGGCGCCAACCCACTGAGAAACCGCATCTCCCCACGCACCCCCGCCACCTCCGCCACCTGCCGCTCGGCCACCGCCGCCGGCGCCTGCCGCTCGGCCTCCGCCGCCGCCGGCGCCTGCCGCTCGGCCTCCGCCGCCCCCGGCACGTGCCCGTCGACCTCCGCCGCAGCCCCAAGCCCACCTCGCGGCCCGCCACTCCGCGCCACCTCCGCATTAGGCGACTCGGCCGGAAAAGGCTGCCCCGGCGTCGCCCGGTAATGCCGCCGGATCTCCTCGACCTTCGCGTTGAGACTCCGCCGAATATCCTCCGCCACCGCCTCACCCGTCCCCGCCGACCTCTCCGGCAACGTCGGCCAGTGCTCATGCTTCATAGCCTCGATCAACGCCGCCCGCACAGCCACCCGATCCCCGTCCGGAACCACCTCAGCCAACCGATTCCGCACCACCCCATCAGCCAACTGATCGAAGTGCATGACACCAGGACCATGCGTGGCTTCGGCGATGAACGCGTACCTGTCCTTGGCGGGCCCGGACGCTTGGGTGACCAAGCTGTTCATCGCCGCGTACGCACCGGGGTAGGCGGGCGTGGGCAGCGTCAGTCCCGGGTATCCGGCGTTGGCTGAGAAGGCGGCGAAGTCGTTCATCGCCCGCAACTCGGCGAACCCTTCCATCGCCCCCTGCGAATGAGCGCTGCGCACCGCGTTCGGCTCCGCCGGCGCATCGGTAGCCATACCCGCGTGGGTCGACTCATGCAGGACAGTGGCCAGCGCCTCTGCCTGGTCGTCGGGATGGCTTGCCGACGGAGGGCCGGTGAGATGCCGCAACGCGCGGTCTTGCGAGAGACGGATATCGCCGGTCTTCGGGTCGAAGCCACCCCAACGGTTCGAGTCCGTGGCGTACAGGTTCCTGTTCCAGCGGTCGACGCTGGTCGGCCGCATGTCGCGGACCAGCTGGTAGAGCCGGGCGAACTCCTGGTAGACGGCTGAGTCTCGGGGGACGAGCCGATCGTCGCCCATTGGTCAGCTGGTAGGAGATTTGGGGTCGTCCAGGGGCCAGGTCGGATCGCGTAGCTCGTCTTCGAGGTGCTCTAGAACGCGCGTCATCGCGTAGATATGGGGAGCCTCGTCGGCGGCGGCCCGGTCGGCGATCTCCCAGATTTTGCGGCGGGCTTCTTCAAGAGCCGCGATCTGCTCCTCGACAGTGCCGCCGGCGCGGTACGCGGCTGCGTGGACCTCGCCGGCCTCGTGGTACAGCTCGCTCCACTGCCTGGGTGGCTCGGGTGGATCGGCGAGGCCGTCGATCAAGGTCTTGGTCCACGAGCGGTCGTGGTCAGAAGCGTCGTCGGGAACGAGCGCGCGGAGCTTCGCCTGCTCGGCGGCGACATCCGTGCCCTGCTCGTTCTTCACCTTGTCCCGGGCGCGGGAGTAGGCCGTGTTGAACTCCGGGAGATCCAGTGGCATTAGCCCCTCCTTGATGACCGGTCGCGTACTGCCCGTAACGATATCCAGGTTGGTCCTCGGTCAGGGCGGGTTATCCACAGGGTCTGGGGTAGGTGGCAGTGGGGGCGTAGTACGGGCGTGAGCTGGACGGGTGGGGCCGGTAGACTCGTCGGGTTGCCGGGATCCTGGCTTTGCTCCATCGAAAGAAACGGACTGCTCTCTCGTGTTCGACACCCTTTCCGACCGCCTTTCCGCCGCCTTCAAGAACCTGCGGGGCAAGGGCAAGCTGACCGATGCCGACATCGACGCCACCGCCCGGGAGATCCGGATCGCGTTGCTGGAGGCCGATGTCGCGCTGCCGGTGGTGAAGACGTTCATCGCGGCGGTCAAGGAGCGGGCCGCGGGGGCCGAGGTGCGCGGCGGGCTGAACCCGGCGCAGCAGGTGATCAAGATCGTCAACGAGGAGCTCGTCACCATCCTCGGTGGCGAGACCCGTGAGCTGCGGATGGCCAAGCGGCCGCCGACGGTGATCATGCTCGCCGGTCTGCAGGGCGCCGGTAAGACCACCCTGGCCGGGAAGCTGGCCAAGTGGCTGAAGGAGACCAAGCACCAGACGCCGATGCTGGTCGCAGCGGACCTGCAGCGGCCGAACGCGGTCACCCAGCTGCAGGTGGTCGGCGATCGGGCCGGCGTACCGGTGTTCGCGCCCGAGCCCGGCAACGGTGTCGGCGACCCGGTCGAGGTCGCCCGGCTGGCGATGGACGAGGCTCGGAGCAAGCAGCACAGCGTGGTCATCGTCGACACGGCCGGCCGGCTGGGTGTCGACGAGGAGCTGATGAAGCAGGCCGCGGACATCCGCGACGCGGTCACCCCCGACGAGATCCTGTTCGTCGTCGACGCGATGATCGGCCAGGACGCGGTCACCACCGCGCAGGCCTTCCTCGACGGCGTCGGCTTCGACGGCGTGGTCCTGTCCAAGCTGGACGGCGACGCCCGCGGTGGTGCGGCGCTGTCGATCGCGCAGGTCACCGGCCGCCAGGTGATGTTCGCCTCGAACGGCGAGAAGCTCGAGGACTTCGACGTCTTCCACCCCGACCGGATGGCGTCGCGCATCCTCGGCATGGGCGACGTGATGAGCCTGATCGAGAAGGCCGAGCAGTCGTTCGACGCCGAGGAGGCGGCGAAGACGGCCGCCAAGCTGCAGAAGAAGGGCGGCAAGGACTTCACCCTGGACGACTTCCTCGCCCAGATGCAGTCGGTCCGCAAGATGGGCCCGCTGACCAAGATCTTCGGCATGCTGCCCGGCGCGTCCCAGTTCAAGGACCAGTTGGAGAACTTCGACGAGCGCGAGATCGACCGGATCGAGGCGGTCATCCACTCGATGACGCCGGCCGAGCGGGCCGACCCGAACATCATCAACGGCTCCCGCCGGCTGCGGATCGCGAACGGCTCGGGCACCGAGGTGGCCACCGTCAGCGGCCTGGTCGAGCGGTTCTTCGAGGCCCGCAAGATGATGTCGGCGATGGCGTCCGGCAAGGGCATGCCCGGAATGCCGGGCATGCCCGGGATGCCGGGCATGGGCGGCGGGAAGAAGGGCAAGCAGCAGGCGAAGAAGAGCAAGCCCAAGCGCGGTTCCGGTAACCCGGCCAAGCGGGCCGGCCAGGGTGGCGGGGCGCCGGCCGAGCCGCAGCCGGGTCAGTTGCCGGCCGCGTTCGGCGGCGCCGCGGGTGGCGACGGCTTCGAACTGCCGGACGACCTGAAGAAGATGCTCGGCGGTAAGTAACCGCACCAGTTCGAGAACATTCTCGAGAGAAAAACCCCCGGTCGCTACGCTCGGTAGCCGGGCGACCTGGGCTGCCATGGATCGGCCACGGAGCGCAAGTCTCCGGTCGGGCAGAAACCTCTGGCCACTCGCCCGCGGTTGCCGGAACCCCACCGGCGGATAAGATCGTGGCTACGCCCGAAGTAACGAAGTACTGCTGAACGTGGGGACGGTTCGGATGAGGCAGCAGTTCGCAAACCTGGATACGTGGCGGGGCAAGTTGACCGCCGCCTGGGTCTGTCTTGCGCCTCCGACCGCGATGGTGGCGGTGTTCGTCGCCGGCGGAGTCACCTCGAACACGTTCATCGTCGACGCGCACGCGCTGAGCCAGCCGCGGCAGGACTCGGTCTTCGACGAGTTGGCCAACGACCTGCCGAAGCAGCCCGGTGTCGACGGCAGCGTCGCGACCGAGGAGAAGTCCCAGATCCAGGTCCCGGTGACCGGCACGGTCGACAGCACCGTGCCACCCGTCACCGGTGTGACCGGTGACGCGTCGGGGATCCCGGGCACCGTTTTGGCGGCGTACCAGAAGGCCGCTGCCGACCTGAACGTCTCACAGCCCAACTGCGGCATCACCTGGCCGCTGCTGGCCGGCATCGGCAAGGTCGAGTCCGCCCACGCGAGCGGTGGCCGGGTCGACGCCAACGGCGTCACCCGCGGCAAGATCCTCGGCCCGGTGCTCGACGGCGGCCCGGGGATGGCCGCGATCAGCGACACGGACCAGGGCAGGTTCGACGGCGACACCCGCTGGGACCGCGCGGTCGGCCCGATGCAGTTCATTCCGGGCACCTGGAACGGTTTCGGTGCCGACGGCAACGGTGACGGGGTCAAGGACCCGCACAACGTGTTCGACGCGTCCCGGGCCGCGGCGGAGTACCTCTGCTCCGGTGGCGCCAACCTGAAGGACCCGCAGGGCCTGGTCCAGGCCGTACTGCGGTACAACCACTCGATGGACTACGTGTCCACGGTGCTGCGGTGGATGCAGTCGTACAGCAAGTCCACCGTGAAGATCCCGGACACGGACGGCGTGATCAGCCCGCCGACCGACGAGACGGGCAACGTCGAGCAGGGCGACGACCGGACCGAGGTCCCGAACACGCCGACCCCGACCACGTCGACCTCCGTACAGCCGACCGCGACCAGGTCGCCCACGCTGACCCCGACGCCGTCGCCGACGAAGCCGACCACCCCGAAGCCGTCGCCCTCCAAGCCGACGCCGTCGAACACCCCGGGGACGCCGACGACGACCCCGACGCCGACGCCGACGCCCACTCCGACGCCGACCCCCACGCCGACTCCCACACCGACGCCGACTCCCACGCCGACGCCGACGCCGACGCCGACGCCGACTCCGACTCCGACGCCGACCCCCACCCCGACGCCGACTCCCACGCCGACACCGACCCCGACGCCGTGTACTTCGACCGAGACGCCGCCGCCCACCTCGGAGCCGGCTCCGACCTGCACCGCGCCGCCGGAGACCACCGCGCCGGAGACCACCGCCGTGCCGTCCGCGGGCGGGACCTCGAAGACCTCCTGAGCGGCTGAAATCGGCCTCTGAACGTTAAGATTTCCCCTCCGGTCGGCAACCGGCCGGAGCCCCCGCAGTCCCGGCTGAGCGTGGTCGAGGGCTGAGCCGGACCGCTGGGCTATCGGCTCAGGTAACTTTGGGTCGCACCTTGGTAACTTTCCGGCGCGTCGGTCGTTGTGGGAACTATGCGCCTAACCCGTAGTGGAAACCGTCGGGTCAAAATCATCATCGCTTCACTGTGCACGGCCCCCCTCCTGGTCGGGGCCATCGTGACAGTCGCCTCGGGCGGAGCCGGTGCCTCCGGCCAGCTCGCGGCGGACAGCCCGGTCGCCCCATCGCCTGGAGCCGGACTGAACAGCGGTGAATTCGACGAACTGACCATGATCGTCCCCCAGCGTCCAGGAGTGGATGGCCAAGTCGGATCCGACAAACCTGCCCTCGCCGACGTGCCCGTGCAGGGTGCGACCGACGGCCGGTCCGTGGTCCGGCCGGGACGACCCGGTGCCGTCAACGGCATCCCCCGCGGGGTCTTCCCCGCGTACCGCAGGGCCACCGCGAATCTCGCCGTGGTCCGCCCGAACTGTGGGCTCACCTGGCCCCTGCTGGCCGGGCTCGGCAAGGTCGAGTCGGACCACGCCAGCGGCGGCAAGGTCGACGTGGCCGGCACCACCCGGGGCAAGATCCTCGGCCCGGTGCTGAACGGCCGCTTCGGGATGGGCCGGGTCAGGGACACCGACAAGGGCCGCTACGACAGCGACACGGGCTGGGATCGTGCGGTCGGCCCGATGCAGATCATCCCGGGTGTCTGGACCGAGTTCGGCGCCGACGGCAACGGTGACGGCTTCCGCAACCCGAACAACGTCTACGACGCGGTCACCACGGTCGCCGTCTACCTGTGCTCCGAGGGCGACGACCTGAAGCGCCCGCGGGACCTGGTCGCGGCCCTGCTGCGCTACCAGCACTCCAAGGACTTCGTCGCCACCGTACTGCGCTGGATGCGCGTCTACAGCAAGAGCGCCGTCCTGGTGCCGAACGCGACCGGCAAGCTGCCGACGCCGAAGTCGACCGGCAACGCCGTGCGCAAGGTCGACCCGCGTGAGGTGCCGGAGATCCCGGACGACACCGCCACAGTTACGCCGGCGCCGAAGCCGACCAGCCGGCCCACAGACCAGCCGACGGTGCCGGACCCGGTGGACACGCCGACCGGCCGCCCGACCTTCAAGCCGACCGACCGGCCCACGGACAAGCCGACGCCGACCCCGACGCCGACTCCCACGCCGACGCCGACTCCCACCCCGACGCCGACCCCCACGCCCACCCCGACCCCGACTCCGACGGGCACCCCGTCGAGCAACCCCTGCTCCGCCGAGACGAACCCCACTCCCTGCACCCAGGGCAGCGGCTCGCACGGCTAGCCCAACTCCAGTTACGGTCGCCGTATGACCGAAACCGGTGTACTACGGCTCGCCGGCACGGTTCTGCCGGCCGGAGAGCAGCAGGAGCTTCACCTCAGTGGCGGGCTGGTGGTCGACCGGCCCGCCACTGCTGACGTCACCACCGTCAGCACCGGCGGCTGGATCGTGCCCGGCCTGGTGGACGCGCACTGCCACATCGGCCTCGACCAGCACGGCGGCGTCGACCGGGAGGTCCAGGAGCAGCAGGCGATCGCCGACCGCGACGCCGGCGCGCTGCTGGTCCGCGACGCAGGTTCGCCGGTGGACACGCACTGGATCGACGACCGCGAGGACCTGCCGAAGATCATCCGGGCCGGCCGCCACATCGCCCGCTCGAAGCGCTACCTGCGCAACTACGGCTGGGAGATCGAGCCTCACGAACTGGTCGCGTACGTCGAGCAGGAGGCGCGGGCGGGCGACGGCTGGGTCAAGCTGGTCGGCGACTGGATCGACCGCGACGCCGGCGACCTGACCCCCTGCTGGCCGGCGGAAGCCCTCACCGCCGCGATCGCGCGGGCCCACGAGCTCGGCGTCCGGGTCACCGCGCACGTCTTCGGCGAGCACGCCCTGCCGGACTTGCTTGCCGCCGGCATCGACTGCATCGAGCACGGCACCGGGTTGATGCCGGACATGCTCGACCAGATGGCGCAGCACGGCGTGGCGGTGGTGCCGACGGTCGTCCAGTTGGAGAACTTCCCCCTGTACGCCGACCAGGCGGCCGCGAAGTTCCCCGTGTACGCCGACCACATGCGCGACCTGTACGTCCGCCGTCGGGACACCCTGCGCTCGGCGTTCGAGGCCGGAGTACCGGTGTACGCCGGCACTGACGCGGGTGGCGTCCTCGGGCACGGTCTGGTCGCCCAGGAGATCCAGGCCCTCACCACGATCGGCCTGACCGGTGAGCAGGCCCTGGCGGCCGGCTCGTGGGCCGCCCGCGAGTGGCTCGGTGCGCCGGCCGACCTGGTTCCCGGCGTACCGGCCGACCTGGTCGTCTACGACGAGGATCCTCGCAAGAACCCGGCGATCCTCAGCCACCCGCGCCATATCGTCCTGCGCGGCCGCGTCTACACGCCCTGACCCCGGAATCTGCGAGGATCGCGGCCAGAACGGCTGTGTGACCGAACAATTTCAGCGAGTTACGGGAAATATTCACGTAACTACTGGTCGCGGCGGAAGATTTTGCCCTACCGTGAGTCGCACCCGCCGACGCCCCTCGGCGGGACGTCCGTCGCGGGAGGCGCGGCGGACGTCGCAAGGGAAGGAACGAACCCCGATGGGTAAGACCGCCCGAGTGCCCAGAATTTCGCTCAGAACCATGCCCAGGATGACCGCGTTGCTGGCCGCGGCGGCCGCCGGAGCGATCGCGCTCAGCGGCGCGCTCCCCGGCAACGCCGCCCCAGCGCCCGAACCGGCCGGCTCCGCGATGCCGAGCGACCTCGCCACGGCCTTCCAGACCGCCGCCGACCAGTACGACGTACCGCGTGAGGTGCTCGTCGGCATCGGGTACGCCGAGTCGCATCTCGACGGCCACAACGGACAGCCGAGCCAGTCCAACGGATACGGCGTCATGCACCTGGTCAGCAACCCGCTGAACCCGACCATGTCCGAAGCGGCCAAGCTGACCGGGATGCCGGTCGAGCGACTCGCCAAGGACACGGCCGCGAACATCACCGGCGCCGCCGCGGTGCTCGACGCGTACGCCGACCAGGCCGGGCTCGCCGGAGACGCCCGCAAGGACCTGGCCAAGTGGTACCCGATGATCGCGAAGTACTCGCACTCCGCCGACGCCCCGACCGGCCGGCTCTACACCGACGAGGTCTACAAGATCATCGGCCAGGGTGTCGGCGCCGCGGGTGTCCGCACCGAGCCCAAGCCGGTGAACCCGGACCGCGGCGCCTACGCCAAGGTGGCCCCGCTCGGCACCCGTACGCCGGCCTCCATCCAGGCGGTCGACTACCCGGGCGCGATCTGGAACGCCGCCAGCACCAGCAACTACCGGGTCGGCCGGACCGCCGCGATCTCCACCATCGTCATCCACGTGACCCAGGGCTCGTACGCCGGCACGATCAGCTGGTTCAAGAACCCGGCGTCCCAGGTCAGTGCCCACTACGTACTCCGGTCCAGCGACGGCCAGGTGACCCAGATGGTGGCCGAGAAGGACACCGCCTGGCACGTGCGCAGCGCCAACCCGTACACGATCGGCCTCGAGCACGAGGGCTTCGTGGACCAGCCGTCCTGGTTCACCGACGCGATGTACCGGTCGTCCGCCGCGGTGACCCGCAACATCGCCGACCGGCGGGGCATCCCGAAGGACCGGGCCCACATCAGAGGCCACAACGAGATGCCGAACAACGACCACACCGACCCGGGTCCGAACTGGAACTGGACCTACTACATGCAGTTGGTCAACGGCGGCAACCCGCCGACGTACAACTTCACCACCTACGGCAGCGGGGTCCGGGTCCGCTCGGACGCGAAGCTGACCGCCTCGATCGTCACCACGCTGGCCGGTCCGACACAGGTGTTCGTGACGTGCCAGAAGCAGGGTGACCCGGTCACCGCCGAGGGCACCACCAACAACTGGTGGTCGAAGCTGCGCGACCAGGGCGGGTACATGACCAACATCTACATCGACCATCCGGCGGCTCAGCTGCCAGGTGTGCCCATCTGCACCAGCTAGACAGCTGAAGCGACAGCGGTCCGGGGTCCCCGTCTGGTGGACCCTGGGCCGCTGCTGTCTGGGTACGATCCAGTAGGCGCCCTGGTGAAGAGTAGAGCCTGCTGTACCGACGGTGAGGGGTCCGTTGTCGCAGGATCGTGGTGACGACGACGAGAGGTTCCTGCGATGCTCACGAAGATCCTGCACCGGGGCTGGCCGGCGTGCAGATACCTGCTCACCCGGTTTCTGCTCGGTGTCTCGCTGCTGGCGATCCTGCCGCTCAGCGTGCTGCTGGGCTGGGTGAGCCCCGACGTCACCGCGGCGCTGGTCAGGCTGGCCAATCGCGAGCAGCGGGAGGCGTCGAAGTACCTCGGGCTCCTGCCGGAGCCGGCGCTGCCATCGGCGGCGCCACGCGGGATGGGAAACGTCGTCGCGCTGTTCCGGGACAAGGCCTTCCGCCGGAGCCTGCGGATCCTGCTGCTGCCCGTGGTGGTGATTCCCGAGCTGATCGTGGTGGTGGTCGCGCTGGTGGCGGTGCCTGCTGCCCTGGGCAGCATGGTCCTTTGGCCGCTCGACCCCGGCAACTTCAACCTGATGGCCGTACCGATCGACAGCTGGTGGAAGTCGCTGCTCTTCGGCCCGCTGCAGATTCTGACCGGGATCGGCCTGCTCGGCTGGGGAGTTCCCGCTGTCGCTGCCCGACATGCCAAGGCCGTTCGTGGCCTGCTCGCGCCGACGTCGGGCGAGTTGGAGACCGCGCGGCTGGCGGAGCGGGTGGAGGAGTTGACCCGGACTCGGGCCGGCGCGGTGGACTCGCATGGAGCCGAGCTGCGGCGGATCGAGCGAGATCTGCACGACGGCACCCAGGCGCAGCTGGTTTCACTCGCCATGCGGATCGGCATCGCCAAGCAGACGATGGCAGAGGACCCCGAGAAGGCGGCCAAGCTGCTCGACGACGCCAGGGACGGCGCCGAGCAGGCCATGACTGAACTCAGAGGCGTACTGCGAACCATGTACCCGCCGATCCTCGCGGATCGCGGCCTGGCGGGTGCTGTCTCCGCACTGTCCGCCCGCTGCCCGATCTCGGTAGAACTCCGCGTAGGTGACCTGGGAACAGTCCCTGCTTCCGTGGAAGCAGCCGCGTACTTCGTGGTCGCCGAATCCCTCACCAACGTCACCAAGCATTCAGCAGCCGGCCATGTCGACCTCCTCCTCGAGCGGCGTGGCCCAGAGCTCTACCTCGCCATCACCGATGACGGGATCGGCGGTGCCCGGATCAACGAGCAGCCCGACCTGCTGGGCCGGGGGAGTGGCCTGCATGGCATGGTGCACCGGGTGGAAGCGATCGACGGACACCTGGAGCTGCAGAGTCCCATCGGCGGGCCTACGACGGTCGAGGTGATCCTGCCGTGCGAGTAGTGATCCTTGAGGACAACCCGATCCTGGCCGAAGGGCTCGGCCTGCTGCTGGGCAACTCGGGCTTCGAGGTGGTCGCCGTCGCCGGTGACGCCGAAGAGTTCGCCAAGGCCGTGGCGGAGCACCACCCGGACATGACGGTGGTCGACGTACGGCTGCCGCCTACCTACACGGACGAAGGTCTGCGGGCTGCGATCGAGGCCCGACGGGTGCGACCGGGTCTGCCGGTGCTTGTCTTCTCGCAGTACGTCGAGGAGGTGTACGCGGCGGAGCTCCTGGCTGCCGGGAGTGAGGGGGTCGGCTACCTGCTCAAGGACCGGGTCTCCCGGGTCGACGAGTTCCTGGAGGCCGTACGCCGGGTCGCTGCGGGCGGTACCGTCCTCGACCCCGAAGTGGTCAGCCAGCTGATGGTGAGGCGCAGTGATCCGCTGGAGCGGCTGACTCCGCGTGAGCGGGAGGTGCTCGCCCTGATGGCCGAGGGTCTCGGCAACACCGCGATCGCCGAGAAGCTGGTGATCAGCGAGGGTGCCGTCCACAAACACGTCGGCAACGTGTTCCTCAAGCTCGACCTACCGCCGACGGACTCGGGCCACCGGCGCGTCCTCGCAGTACTGGCGCACCTCGGGCTCTGACGGGTCAACCGGAGTTCGGCAGCTCGCTCAGGCGTTTGCGGCGGAACTCGGCTTCCCAATTCTCGAGGTGACGGAGCTCGGCCTCCAGCCAGTCGGGGATTTGGCGGCGCCGGACCAAGGCTCGGGGGAGTGCGCGAGCGGCCGAGGCGAGACCGCGCCGACCGGGCCCGGACCTGGCCGCGTTCTTGAGATGCGCGTCGACCACAGGCCAAGGTCGTCGCATCACCGCGGTCAGCAGCAGGTTGCGGGCGATCCGCGCCCGGTGCGTGGCCTCGGACTGTCGGTTGCTGGACGGATGGTGATGGACGATCAACTCGGGGAAGTAGCGCAGTTGCCAGCCGTCGGCCGCCAGGTCCAGCGCCACTCTGGTCTCCTCGCCACCGAAGAACACCACCGGATCGAACCCACCCACGCCGAGGAATGCGTCCCGACGCATGACCGCCCCACAGGCCGCGAACCCGAGAACCGGCTTGCCTGCTGAGCTGCCGCACGCGCCGCAGGATCGTGCCCGAAGCGGCTTGCCATCAGCGGCGACTAGGCCATGATCCGGCACAGCGGATCCTCCAGGTTCGCGTCGCCGAGAAGGATGCGGGCGGCAACGAGTCCCAGCTGCGGATTGCCGGCGAGCAGGCGGGTCGCTTCCGCCAGCGCCTCCGCCGCCCACCAGGAGTCGTCGTCGGCGAAGGCGACGTACGGGGTGGCGGCGAGGCGGACGCCGACATTCCGCGCCGGTGCGCCCCGGTTCCGGGTCAGCCGGACCACGCGGACCTCGGGATGGAGCCGCGCGACGGCTTCGGCGGTGCTGTCGTCGGATCCGTTGTCGATCAGGATGACCGGATCATCGTGGTAGGCGAGGCTTCGCAACAGCTCCGCCCTGCGGTTGCGGCTCACGACGACGGTCGTCACCTGCTGCGTCAAAGTCACCCTCGCTCCTCTCCGCGCTGGGGTGCCCTCCGGGTGGTCGGCTAAACAATCCTGCAACCGCTTGCCCGCCGTTTGGCGCTGACAACGATGACATGAGGCCTTGACGGTTCGCGTCCGATCCCGCACGCTGTGTCGCGAGAGCGCTCTCACCGCACCCGATCCGCCCCGAAGGTGAGGAGAGTCCGATGAAGGTCTTACTAGCTGCCGTGCTCGTTGCGAGCGCGGTGGCCGTCCCAAGCCAGGCCGTCGCGGCAACGACCGATCAGCCGTTGACAGTGCCACGGCAAGAAGCCGCCATGCAGCAAGGCCTGGGTTTGACCAAGCAGCAGGTCCAGGAACGACTCAAGGCAGAGTCAGCCGCTTCCAAGCTGGTCCCCGTCGCACAGCGCGCCGCCGGAACCAGCTTCGGAGGTGTCTGGTACGACGCCGCCACGCAGAAGCTGGTCGTCGGAGTGACCAGCTCAGCCGCTGCGGACGCAGTACGGGCTGCTGGTGCGGAGGCGACCGTAGTACCGGCTACTGCGAAGCAGTTGGATCAGCGGAAGGCTGCGGTCGACAAGCTGGCTGGAAAGGCTGTGCCTGCGGCAGTGAGCGGCTGGGCCGCTGACCCGCGCACCGGCAGCGTGGTGGTCAATGTCCAAGCAGGCAAGCGATCCCAGGCGGTCGACGCCTTCGTCGCCAAGGTCTCCAAGGCCGGTGCCGTCACAGTGAAGGAAGTCGTGGCCCAGGCGCCTCGGACCTTCGCCGCCGGCACCGTCGGGGGAGACCCGTACTACACCGGCAACGTCCGCTGCTCGATCGGCTTCTCCGTGCATGGCGGCTACGTCACTGCAGGGCACTGCTCCGGCGCGGGCGCCAGGACCCGGGGCTGGGACGGCTCGGCCCAAGGAGTCTTCCGTGGCTCGTCCTTCCCCGGCAACGACTACGCCTGGGTCCAGATCGACAGTGGCTGGTGGACAGTGCCGGTCGTACTCGGTTGGGGCCAGGTAAGCGACCGACTGGTCCGCGGCTCCTGGGAAGCACCCGTCGGTACTTCGGTCTGCCGCAGCGGCTCGACGACGCACTGGCACTGCGGCACCATCCTGGCCAAGAACGAGACGGTGAACTACGGCAACGGCCAGCTGTTCTACGGCGCCACCAAGACCAACGTGTGCGCCGAGGGCGGCGACTCGGGTGGCTCCTTCATCACCGGCGACCAGGCCCAAGGTGTCACCTCGGGCGGCTGGGGCAACTGCCGCACCGGCGGTGAGACCTGGTTCCAGCCGGTCAACGAGATCCTCGGCGCCTACGGCCTGACCCTCCACACCGCCTGACTCTCTCCACCGCACGACAAGCCCGGATCTGCCTTGCGAACAAGGTAGATCCGGGCCCAGGGCGGTCAGGGGCAGACTGGGACGCCTGGTAGCTGCGCCGCCGGATAGTCGATGTAGATGTTGGTGATGAAGCCGCCCTGGTCGCGCAGCTTGGACCACCAGTTGTTGGTGTAGCCCTCGGCGGTCACGGTGTCGCCCTGCTTCTGGCAGGTGACCCAGACCGACGTCGGCCCGTCCAGGGTGGTGACCACCGGCGCGGACAGCCGGGCGTCGGTGCGGACCCGGATGCCGGAACCCCAGGTCATGAAGGCGCCACCGGTGCCACCGCCGCAGCCGTTGTCGCTGGTCAGGTAGTACTGGTTGTACGAGCCGGGGTAGGCGAGGCCGGAGCCGTTGATGACGATGTTCTGCCCGACACCGTTGTACAACTGCTCGTAGTGGATGTGCGGACCACTGGAGTTGCCGGTGCTCCCGGTCGTCCCGATCTGCTGGCCCTGGGCGACTTGGGCGCCATTGGCAACGGAGTACTGGCCGAGGTGGAAGTAGTAGGTCTTCCAGCCGCCACCGTGCTCGATGGCGATGTAGTTGCCGGCGCCAGTGGGCTCCGAGAACCGGTACGCCGTACCGGCGGCGGAGGCGAGTACCGGCGTGCCGTTGGTGGTTCCGCCGTCGGCGCGGACGAAGTCGAGAGCGCGGCGGACCTCGGCGGAGTGGTGGCTGTAGGTCCAGCGTTGGCCACAGGGGTACGGGGCCTTGAAGTTCGGCGCGGCCTGCGCCTGGGTCGGTACCGCCACCAGCGTGGCGGTACCGAGCAGGAGCGAGGCGAGGACAGCGAGGAATCGTCTGAGCGGCACTATGGATCAGTCCCTACGCGACCGGTCACGGACGGTGAGGTCCGTGACGCCTGGAGTGATGGGACTGAAGGTAGCGCAGACTCCGTGACTTAGGAACTGATCGTGTCGATCAGACGTTAGTGATTAACCTACGGTCGAATAGTGCGGTCAGGCCGGGGTGCTCTCGTCCGGTACGGCTTCCAGCGTCGGGGTCCTATTGGTGCTGAGCGAGTCGATCAGCTGCTTGGCCAGCGCGAAGCCCGAGCCACCCATCGTGATGGTCTTGACCAGGGTGTCCTCGATGCCCTGGGCACCGTTCAGTACGACCATGTTGCCGACCTTCTCGAACGAGCCCGCCGCCGCGCGGACGATCTCCGGGTAGGCCTCGGCCAGCTGCTGGGCGACGACCGCGTCGGTGTTGGTGGCCAGCGCCTCGGCGCGCGCCTTGATACCGGCTGCCTCCGCCATCGCCTTCGCCTGGACCGCGAGCGCCTCGGCCTTACCGTTCAGCTCGGTGGCCTTCGCCTCCGCCTCACCGCGCAGGGTGACCTCACGGGCCTGTGCCTCGGCGGCCGCGATCTGCGCGTCCCGGGAAGCGGCGGCCAGCGTGCGCTGCTTGTACGCCTCGGCGTCGGCCGGCTTCAGCACCGACGACTCCAGTTGCTTCTCGGCCAGCGACGCGTTCAGCTTCGCGGTCTCGGTCTCGGCGACCACGACCTCCTGGCGGGCCAGCGCCTCGGCCAGCGGGCCGGACTGCGACGCCTTCGAGTTCGCCTGGTCGACCTCGGCCTGGTAGCCGGCCTGCGCGATCGAGCTCTGCCGTACTGCGGCCGCCTTGGCCGCGGCGGCGACCTGCTCGCGCTCGGTGGCCTCGCGGTCCCGCTCGGCCTGCGCGATCCGGGCGGCCGCCTCGACGGCGGCGGCCTGCGGCTTGCCCAGGTTCTTGATGTAGCCGGACTCGTCGTCGATCTCCTGGATCTGCAGCGAGTCCACCACCAGGCCGAGCTTCTCCATGTCGCCGGCCAGCGAGCCGCGGATGTTCGTGGTCAGCGTCTCCCGGTCGTGCAGCATCTCCTCGACCGTGGTGGAGCCGACGATCGCGCGCAGGTGACCCGCGAACAGCTCGTGGATGGTGCCCATCACCTGCTCGTCGCTCTGCTCCAGGAACCGCCGGGCCGCGTTCGCGATCGAGCCGTAGTCGTCACCGACCTTGTACGCCGTGACGCCCTTGATGTGCAGGGGAATGCCCTGGCTCGAGACGCAGGTGACCGTCAGCGGAGTCGCCCGGATGTCGAGCGGCAGCCGCCGTACGGTCTGGAAACCGGGCAGTACCGCGGTACCGCGGCCGACGACGATCTTGAAGCCGAGGGTCTCGTTGACCTGCTCGGTGCTCGAGTGCGCGCCGAGCCCGGAGATGATCAGGGCCTCGTTCGGCTCCGCCACCCGCCAGACCATCCGGAACAGGATCAGGAGGACCACCAGCGCGACGGCGCCGGTGATCAGGTACGTCCAGAGCATTTCCCCTCCAGGGAACAGAGCAGCGTGGATCAGAAGGCGCGGGCGACGTAGACCGTGCGTGGCGGGTCGTACTCGACCACCACGACCGGAGTCCCCACCTCGATGACCTCGTCGGCCGCGGGGTAAGCGTAGAAGGCCTCGGTGGCACCGCGGACCGGCAGCATCACCTCGCCGACGATTCCCGGTGCGATCCGGCCGATCACGCGTCCTCGCTTGCCAACCATGACGCCCCTCCGACGTTCGCCCTGCCCCTTCGGGTTCCCGAACCCTATCGGTGCGCCGGGCCCGACGCCCGTCACGCCTTGTCGTCGGGGCGGGGCGAGCGCATGGTTAGACGTGGGGGCCTTGGGGGTGGGGAGGGGCTGTGGAGTCAGAGGTTCGGCTCGGAGTGGTCGAGGAAGGGTCCGACGAGGCGCGGCTCGAGGAGTTGGCGCTGGCGTTGCGGCAGGAACTGCTCGCGCTCGACGTCCGGTCGGTCGAGCCCTATCGCGAAGGCGAGGCGCCACCGGGGACACGGGGCGGGCTGGCCGCGATCGCCGGCGTGCTGAGCATCTCGCTCGCACCCGGTCTGCAGGTCGTCGGCGCGGTCGTGGCGGTGGTCCGCGACTGGCTGCGCAGGTCGGGCGGCGGGCGGACGGTGAAGCTCGCGATCGACGGAGACGTGATCGAGCTGACCGGAGCCAGCGACGAGATGCAGCAACAACTCGTGGACGCCTGGATTCGCAAGCACGCGGGGACGGAAGCATGAGATGGCCGGCTCGCGAGTCGCCCTCGTCGTAGCGAACGACCGGTACGGTGACCCCGGTCTGCGCAGCCTGATGGCGCCCGCGCACGACGCGGCGGCGCTGGCGGAGGTGCTCGCGGATCCGGCGGTCGGCGGCTTCGACGTACGGGTGCTGCAGAACGAGTCGGCGCAGGCGATCCGGCTCGCGGTCGAGGACTTCTTCGCGGATCGTTCGCCGGAGGACCTGCTGTTGCTGCACTTCTCCTGCCACGGGTTGAAGAACGCGGCCGGCGAGTTGTTCCTGGCGGTTGCGGACACCAGGCCGACCCGGCTCGCCTCCACGGCGGTGGCCGCGGACTTCGTCAACCGGCAGATGGCGGACAGCCGGGCGCAACGGATCGCGTTGTTCCTGGACTGTTGCTACGGCGGCGCGTTCCCGCGTGGTCTGGTCGTCCGGGCGGCCGGTGAGGCGCAGGTCCGGGACGCGTTCGCCGGGCAGGACCGGGTCGGCGGCGGGCGCGGCCGGGTGGTCGTCACGGCGTCCAGCGCGATGGAGTACGCCTTCGAGGGCGGGCAACTCGCGACCGATGCGTCGAAGCCCTCGGTCTTCACCAGCGCCGTGGTGGACGGCCTGACGTCGGGCGACGCGGACCGGGACGGCGACGGCTGGGTCGGCCTGACCGAACTGGTCGGCTACGTCACCGACCGGGTTCGCCGGGTGACGCCGAACCAGAATCCGCAGATGTGGACGTTCGGGTCCCAGGGCGAACTGCTGATCGCGCGCAGCCGGGTCCGCCGGATCACTCCCGCGGAGCTCGCCCCCGAACTGGTCGAGGCGATGGAGAGCCCGCTGTCGGCAGCCCGCTTCGGCGTCGTCGACTACCTGCGCGAGCGGCTGTCAGATCCCGACCTGAGCCAGGCGTACGCCGCTTGGCAGGCGCTCGGCCAGATGGTCGACGACGACAGCCGCAAGGTCTCCGAAGCAGCCCGGCGCGCGCTCGCCGAAGCTGTCCCGCGGGCGACGCCGGAGGAGTTGGACTTCAGTACAGCCGACCAGACCGTTCTTCAGTTGACCGGTCCTCCGATCGCTTTGACAGCTGTGGCTTCCGCTACTGCGCCTTGGCTGACGATCGAGCAGACCGGCGCCGCGATCCGCGTCACCGCAACGCCCTCGGCTGCCGGCCCGCAAGAGGCCTCGGTGACACTCACCGGACCGACCGGCGACCGCACGATCCCAGTGAGGCTACGCACCGCCGACCTCGAGTCCATGCCAGAACCGCAACCCTTGCCCGAGCCCACTCCCGACCCGGAGCCGATCCCCGAGCCCGAGCCACCAGCCACCGCGCGGGCGGCTGTTCCGTGGTGGGTGGTGGGCGTGCTGCTGGTCGGCGCGTTGCTCCTGGTTCTGGTCAACTGGCCCGGAGCAACCGACTCTCGCAAGATCTGGTCCGATGAAGCGCAGACCGGGTGGCGCGTCTACCGCAGCCCGCACGACCCGGAGATCCTCGCCTCGGTATTCGCGCTCGCAGCGAGCCTGGTGGTCCGGTGGTCGGGGCGATGGGCTCTGCTCGTACTGGGCGTCGCCCTGGGCAGTGTCCTGTCCCTGCTCGAGGACGGCGTACTGATCCTCCTGAGCGGCCTGTCCGCCGACGAGACCACTGCCTGGACCGTCGCGACAGCGCTCAGCCTCGGTATGGCCGCTGTCCTTCTGTTCCACCTGTGGCCCGGCCGCTGGCCCCTACGGCCCGTACCCCCGCCGGCAGCGGCGCTGGTCGTTGCCGGCGGCATCATGCTTGTCCTGAGCCCGCTGATCACGCATCCGGACGGGTTCTCCTTCTTCACTGTCACCGAGCTTGCCGTTCTGGAGCCACTCGTTGTGATGGCCCTCGCGTGGCCGGCCTTGGCTGCAACGGATCCGAGAGCCAAGCTCTGGTTGTCCACGACCGCGACGACCTACGCGGCGATCAGCATGATCGCCGCGGTCCCCGCCCTAACCGACGCCGCGTCCCCGCCTGCCTTCCTCACCAGTCTGCTGGGCAACGCGCTGGTGATCGCCGGAGTGGCCTTCGGTCTTCGCCGCCGCGCCTCTACCGACGGAGAGTTCAGCCATGGATGACCTGCCGTCCCTGATCCGGGCCGAACGGATCGCGCTGATCGAGGTCCTCGAGACACTCGAGCCGCAGGAGTGGAGCACACAGTCGCTGTGCGGCGCCTGGACGGTCCAGGGGGTCGCCGCACACCTCGCCTGGGCGCCGGTCGCTCCGGTCGGCGAGACATTGGCCGGGCTTGCCAAGGCGGGATTCCGCCTCAACAAGGCCAGCGCGGACATGGCGGTCCGCGCGGCCGAGCGCGGACCGGAGGCGATCCTCGCGCAGTTGCGCGCCAATGCCGCGGCGAATGCCAAACCGCGGGGAGTGCCGGAGATCGCGGCGCTGGTCGACGCGGTGATCCACGCGCTGGACATCCGGCTGCCGCTCGGAAAACCAAGGCCGGTCCCGGTCGAGGCATTCCACCCGGTCGCGGACTTCTCCACCAAGGCCCGGTGGCCGATGACCGTCTCGGTCGGCGGCAGTGCGCGCAAGCGGCTGGCCGGCGTCCAGCTGGTTGCCGAGGGCTACGACTGGTCGTACGGGCAGGGGCCGGAGGTGCGCGCGGCGGGCGACGCGGTACTGCGGATCCTGAACGGCCGCCGGGTCGAGCGGGAGGAGCTGACCGGTCCCGGGGCCGACCAGCTCCACGCCCAGGTCAGCCCCTGATCGCGCCCTCGGTCGCGCCCTTGATGAACTGCCGGGCGAAGACGATGAACACGATGACGAGCGGGACCATCGCCATCAGCGCCCCCGTCATCACCATGCTGTAGTCGACGCCGTGGCTACGGTTCAGCGAGGACAGCGCCACCTGCAGGGTCAGGTGATCGGGGTTGGTCAGCACGATCAACGGCCAGAAGTAGTCGTTCCACGAGGCGACGAAGGTGAAGATCCCGAGGAACGCCAACGCCGGCCGGGCCGACGGCAACGCCACGTGCCGGTAGACGCCGAGGAAGCCGCAACCGTCCAGCGTCGCCGCCTCGACCAGTTCGTCGTGGATCGAGTTCTGGAAGTACTGCCGCAGCCAGAAGATGCCGAACGCGTTCGCCGCCGCCGGGATGATCAGCGCCTTCAGCGAACCCACCCAGCCGAACGCCGCCATCGTCTGGAACTGCGGTACCGCGCCCAGTTGGGCCGGCAGCAGCATCGTCGCCAGCAGCACCACGAACAGCACGTTGCGCCCCGGGAACCGGAACTTCGCGAACGTGAACGCGGCCAGCGAGTCGAAGAACAGCACCAGCGCGGTGGTCGAGACGGCCACGATCACGGTGTTGCCCATCGACTGGAAGAACGCCACGTTCGCCAGCACTTCGCGGACGTTGTCGTCGAACTGCGAGCCGAAGGTGAACTTCGGCGGGAACCGGTAGATGTCGGCCGTCGTGTTGGTCGCCATCACCAGGGTCCAGAAGAACGGGAACAGGCACAGCAGCCCGGCGATCGTGAGCAGGCCGTGCAGCACCACTCCGCGCCACCTCATTGCCGGCCCCTTCCGCCGAGCAGTTTCCAGTTGATCGCGGTGAACAGCAGCACGAGCATGAAGATGCTCAGGGCAATGGCCGCGGCATAGCCGTAGTCGTTCGCGCCGAACGCCTGGTTGTAGAAGTACATGACCACGGTGAGCCCGCTCTGGCCGGTGCCACCGGTGTTGCCGACCATCACCTGCGGTTCGGTGAAGGTCTGCAGGCCACCGATCGTCGACATGATCACCGTGAACAGCACCACCGGCCGCAGTTGCGGCAAGGTGATCGAGAAGAACGTCCGGAACGGCCCGGCGCCGTCCACCTTGGCCGCCTCGTACTGTTCGGTCGGGATCGCCTGCAACCCGGCCAGGTAGATGATCGTGTTGTAGCCGGTCCACTGCCACACGATCATCGTGGAGATCGCGATCTTGATCCCCCACGGCTGCCCGAGCCAGTCCTCGGTGGGCAACCCGAGCGAGCGCAGTACGGAGTTGATCAGGCCGAAGTTGGTGCTGAAGACGGCGGCGAAGAAGATCGCCGCCGCCACCAGCGAGGTGATGTTCGGGATGAAGTACGCGATCCGGTAGACACCCTTCAGCCGTACCGCGCTGTGCAGCATCACCGCGAGCGCCAGAGCGATCGCCAGCGTCGGCACGGTCGACATGAAGAACAGCACGACCGTGTTCCACAGCGACAACCAGAACGTGCTGTCCTCGAGCAGGAACCGGAAGTTCTGCAGCCCGACCATCTGGCGAGTGCCGAGCCCGTCCCACTTCTGGAAGGCCAGCAGGATCGTCGAGGCGACCGGGTACAACCCGAACACCAGGAAGATCAGGTAGAACGGCGACAGCGCCAGGTAGAACCGCCAGTACGACCAGACGCTCCGCTTGCGCCGCGGCTTCGCAGTACGGGTCGCCTTGGGGGCCGGCGCGGTCGCGGTCAGGGTCACTGCACGCCCTGACGCTTGCCGATCTGCTTCGCCTTCGACACGGCCTCGGCCCAAGCCGCGTCGGACGTCTTCTTGCCCGCCTGGACCAGCTTCAGCGCGTCGCCGAACGGCGCGCCGACCGCGTTGTCGAGCGGCGCCTCGTAGGCGATCGGGATGTTCTTCGCGGCCGGCCCGAACACGTCGATCGGCACCTGGCCGCCGAAGAACGGGTCCTGCGCCTTCAGTTGCGGCTTGTCGTAGGCGGCCGGCGCGGACGGGAAGATCTGCGCGTCCGCGAACGCCTTGGCCTGGTTGTCGGCGCTGAGCATGTACTTGATCACCTCGAACGCGGCGGCCGGGTCGGCGGCGTTCTTGGTGATGGTCAGGAACGAGCCGCCGAAGTTCGCCGGGCCGCTCGGGGTCGGCGCCAGCCGCCACTTGCCGACGCTGGTCTTGCAGGCCGCCTTCACGTCGAGAGCCACCCAGGCCGCGCCGGCGAGAGCGGGCACCGTGCCCTGGTCGAGCCCCGCGTTCCAGTCCGGCGTACCGCCGAGGGTCTTGGCGTCGACCTTCGTGGTGATCGCCTTGACCGCCAGATCCCAGGCCTTGCGGATGTGGTCCTGGTCGCCGATGAACTTGTTGTCCTTGTCGATGTAGCGATCGGTGCCCTGGCTGACCATCAGGCCGTACATGTCGGCCGCGTCGGACACGATCAGGGCCTTCGGGTTCGCCTTCTTCAGCTCCAGCCCGGCGGCCAGGAAGTCGTCCCAGGTCTTCAACTGCTCGGCGACCTTGTCGGGCTCACCGGGCAGTCCGCCCGCGGTGAAGATGTCCTCGCGGTAGAACAGCGCGGTCGGGCCGATATCGATCGGGAGGCCGATCACCTGGCCGTCGAGGGTGGTGGCCTGCTTGACCTTCCACTCCAGGTAGTCGCCGAGGATCGAGTCGGCGCCGATCGTCTTGAGGTCGACGAACCGGTTCGCCTGCGGCAGCAGGGCGGCGATCTCCTCGCCCTTGACGCCGGTGATGTCGGGAATGCTGGTGCCACCGTTGAAGGTGGTCAGCAGCTTCTGCTTGAAGTCGCCGCCGATCTCGGAGTACTTGATGTGCTGGTCGGGGAAGTGCGCGATGGTGTCGTCCAGGACGGATTTGCCCAGACCGCCCGGCCAGCACCACAGGGCGATGTTGCCTTCGGCGTTCTTTTTGGCCGACGCGCCCGAGTCCATGCTCGAGGAACAGCCAACGACCGTGCCGCCGAGCATGGCGGCGAAGCCCCCGGCGAGCAGCGTCCGACGTGAGAGCTCCATGGTTCTACCTTCCTGACTGGTCGCGCAGGGGTGCGCTTCCGGAGTGCGCGCTGATCAGCGCGGCAAGGGATTGGTCTTCGGGATGGTGCCGGTGCCACTCGGCGAGGTCGGCCCAGTGGGGTGCCGCGTCGGCACCACCCAGCCGGGTCACCGAGAGCGCCGCCGTCAGCGCGGCGAACCGCACGCGCTGCTGGAGCGGCAACTCCCACAACGTCGCCGCGATGAACCCGGCGGCGAACACATCACCCGCCCCGGTGGTGTCCGCCGCCGGGACCGGAAAGGCCGGTACTGCGACGCGCTCGCCCGAGCGGGCGTCCATCGCCAGAGCACCGTTCGACCCGTCCGACACGACCACCAGCGGGACCAGCTCGGCCAGTCGCTCCATCGCTCGGGTGGGAGTGTCGGTCCGGGTGTAGCTCATCGCCTCGCCGGCGTTCGGCAGGAACACGTCGCAGTGCTCGAGCTGGTCCAGCACGGCCGGATCCCACCGTTCGCTGGGATCCCAGCCGACGTCGGCGAAGACCACGCTGCCGGCCGCCCGGGCCTTGGCGAGCCACTCGTTCGGCCAGGGACCGATGTGAGCGGCGACGGTTCGAGCGGCCGGCGGCGTGGGGAGGAGCTCGTCGGCTGACAGCGGGGGAGGGGTACCCCGGGTGACCAGTGCCCTGTCGTTGTCATAGGCAAGAGCCACCGTGAGGGGGGTCTGCCAGCCGTCGAGCCTGCGGGAAAGACTGAGGTCGATGCCCTCACCGGTCGCCAGCCGGTCCCAGACCCGGTCGCCGAGATCATCGGCGCCGAAGGTCGCGACCAGGCCGGTGCGCAGGCCGAGGCGGGCCAGCGCGACCGCGAAGTTGGCGATCCCGCCGGGGCTCTCGGCGGAGCCGGTCGCCCACACCTCGGTACCGGGTTTCGGCGCGGTGGGCAGGCCGAGGACGAGGTCGTGGAAGACCAGGCCGGACACCACTACATCGAGTGGCGTGAACGCCACTGGCTCACTCATCGTCGGCACCACTCCTGCAGGGTCGCTCAAACTTTTGCAACAGTGTGGAGTGAATGAGCAGACTACGCAATACCCTTGCAGATTTATGATCGAGTCTGACGCAGTTTGCGTGATACGGTCTCTGCGTGTTGCCAAAGCAGCGGCAGGATCAGATCGTCCGCGCGCTTCGGGCCGACGGGGCCGGGGGCGTGAAGGTGCTGGCTGCCCAGCTCGGAGTCAGCGAGGCGACGATCCGCAGGGATCTGGAGCAGCTGCACGAGCAGGGCCGGCTGACCAGGGTCTACGGCGGCGCGCTCGCCGTGGATGGTGGCGACGAACCTTTCGCCGACGTCAGCGCGATACATGCCGCTGAGAAGGACCAGATCGCGCGGCGCGCGGCCGCTCTGGTGAGCGACGGACAGTCCGTCCTGCTCGACATCGGTACTACGGCGCTCCGGGTGGCCCAGCATCTGCATGGGCGCTCGCTGACCGTGGTGACGAGCAACCTGGCCGTGCTCGAGGAGTTGCAGAACGATGAGCAGATCGAGTTGATCATCCTCGGCGGGTTCGTCCGGCGTACCTACCGGTCGCTGGTCGGCTACCTGACCGAGGAGAGCCTGCGGCAGATCCACGTCGACTGGCTGTTCCTCGGCACCAGCGGGGTCCGGCCCGACGGCCGGGTGATGGACAGCACGATGATCGAGGTCCCGGTCAAGCGGGCGATGATCAACGCCGCCGACCGGGTGGTGCTGCTGGCCGACGCGACCAAGTTCCCGGGCCACGGCGTCGCAAAGGTGTGCGAGCCGGCCGAACTTTCCATGGTGGTGACCGAGTCCGGCGCCGACGAGGCGACCCGGGCCAATCTGCTGGAGGCAGGGGTGCAGGTGGTGCTCGCGTGAAGCTGACCATCCTCGGGGGCGGCGGATTCCGGGTCCCGCTCGTGTACCAGGCACTGCTCGGAGACCGCGGCGAAGGCCGGATCACGTCCGTTGTCCTGTACGACGCCGATCGCGCGCGGCTCGCCTCGATCGGTTCCGTACTGCGCCAGCAGGCGGCGCTGTCCGACGGTGCTGCTCCGGCTGTCACCGAGGCGACGGATCTCGACGAGGCCTTGCGGGGTGCCGATTTCGTCTTCTCCGCGATCCGGGTCGGTGGGCTCGAGGGACGCACGATCGACGAACGTGTCGCGCTCGACCTCGGCGTACTGGGTCAGGAGACGGTCGGCGCGGGCGGGATCGCGTACGCGCTGAGGACGTTGCCGGTGGCAACTGCCATCGCGCGGCGGGTGGCCGCGGTCGCGCCGCAAGCGTGGGTCATCAACTTCACCAACCCGGCCGGGATGGTCACCGAGGCGATGATTCCGTACCTGGGCGACCGGGTGATCGGGATCTGCGACTCGCCGTCGGGGCTGGGCCGCCGGGCTGCTTCGGCGCTCGGGCTGGACGCGTCGTCGGTCTTCTACGACTACGCGGGGCTGAATCACCTCGGCTGGTTGCGAGGGTTGCAGTCGGGTGGGGTGGACCATCTTCCGGCGCTGCTCGCCGATCCCGCGGCGCTCGGGGCTTTCGAGGAAGGTCGCCTCTTCGGGGTCGAGTGGTTGCGCTCGCTGGGGTCGATTCCGAACGAGTACCTGCACTATTACTACTTCGCGCGGGAGACGCTCGCCGCCGTGCAGTCGGTGGAGCAGACCCGTGGGACGTTTCTCTTGGAGCAACAGTCCAGGTTCTACGCGGAGACTCTGCGGGAGCCTGCCAACGCGCTGGAGTTGTGGCAGAAGACCCGGGCCGAGCGCGAATCGACGTACATGGTCGAGAGTCGCGCGGTCGCCGACGCGGGGGAGCGGGATGAGCGGGACATGTCGGCCGGCGGGTACGAGCAGGTCGCGCTGTCGCTGATGCGGGCGATCGCCCACAACGAGCGGGCATCTCTGATCCTGAACGTGCGCAACCGTGGCACGCTGCGGCACCTTGACGACGACGCCGTGGTCGAGATCCCGTGCACGGTCGACGCGAACGGCGCCCGGCCGGTCGCTGTCTCCCAGTTCACCGACCATCAGGCGGGGCTGGTCTGCGCCGTCAAGGCGGTGGAGCGCTCAACCATCGAGGCTGCGGTGTCGGGCTCTCGATCTGCCGCGATCCGGGCTTTCGCCTGGCATCCGCTGGTTGACTCGGTCACGGCCGCTCATCAACTGCTCGACGGCTACGTGGACCACCTTCCTGATCTGGCGCCCTTCCGCTCCTAGTGTTCTCCTCGCGCGCGAGGGCGGATTGGTTCACGGTGGGTGGATCTGGCAGAATGGCGGGCTGAGTCCGTCTGGATCGCGTGCAGCCCTCTAACTCCACGTCCCAGCCGGCCCATTCGAGTGGCCGCTCGTTGTCCCCACGACGCCGGCGCGCCGCTCAACCAGAGATGAAATCCCGAGGGAGACCCCACAAACGTGGCAGTCAAGATCCGTTTGAAGCGCATCGGCAAGAAGCGTGCGCCGCACTACCGCATCGTCGTGATGGACGCCCGCGCCAAGCGTGACGGCCGCGCCATCGAGGAGATCGGCAAGTACAACCCGAAGACCGAGCCGTCGTTCATCCACGTCGAGTCGGACCGGGCGCAGTACTGGCTGGGCGTCGGCGCGCAGCCGACCGAGGCCGTCGAGGCGATCTTCAAGGCCAGCGGCGACTGGCAGAAGTTCAAGGGCCTGGACGCCCCGGCGCCGCTGCGGGTCAAGGAGCCGAAGCGGGACAAGCTGGAGATCTTCAACGAGGCGCTCGCCGAGGCGCACGGCACGGTCAAGACCGACGCCGTGACGACCAAGAAGGCCGCCGCGAAGAAGGCCGAGCCGAAGGCCGACAAGGCCGAGCCGAAGGCTGACAAGGCGGAGAAGAAGGACGACGCGGCCGAGGCCAAGGCTGACGAGGCTGCTCCGGCCGCCGAGGCTGCCGCCGCCGAGGCGCCGGCCGACGACGCCAAGGCCTGACCATGATGGAGACCGAGGCGCTCGAGCACCTGGTCCGAGGCATCGTGGACAACCCTGACGACGTCAGCGTCCGGTCCCGCAACCTGCGGCGCGGACGCACCCTCGAGGTGCACGTGCACCCCGACGACATCGGCAAGGTGATCGGCCGCAACGGCCGGACGGCGACCGCGCTCCGTACGGTGGTCGGGGCGCTCAGCTCCGAGCCGTCGGTCCGGATCGACTTCGTCGACGAGTTCAACCGGCGCCCGCGCCGCTGAGCTCGACCAGTCCTTGAAGGGCCGTACCCACTGGGTGCGGCCCTTCACTGCTCTACCCGCTTGACTGTGGTTGGCTTGTGAGTTGTCTTCTGAGAGGTAGGAACCGCGGTGCTGGTGATCGTCGGCCGGATCGGCCGGGCTCATGGGATCAAGGGTGAGGTCGGTATGGACGTCCGCACGGACGAGCCGGACCGGCGGTTCGCCGACGGGGCGAAGCTGGTGACGACCGAGAAGCCGTCGCGGACGCTGACGATCCAGGCCACCCGCTGGCACAGCGGCAAGCTGCTGGTGAAGTTCGCCGAGGCACCGGACCGGACGGCGGCGGAGAACCTGCGCAACCTGGAGCTCCAGGCCGAGATCGCCGAGGACGAGCGCCCGGAGGACCCGGAGGAGTACTACGACCGCGAGCTGATCGGGCTCAAGGTGCGGACCATCGACGGCGTGGAAGCCGGTGAGGTCATCGACGTGGTGCACCTGCCGTCGCAGGACCTGCTGGAGATCCGCCGGCCGGGAGGCTACGCAGTACTGGTGCCGCTGGTGGAGGAACTGGTTCCGGAGATCGACCTGGACACGCAGTACGTCGTCGTGGCCGACCGGCCGGGGCTGCTCGATCCGGAGGGCGCCGAGGTGGTTCCGACCGAGCCGACCGCTTCGGTCGAAGGGGATGCCGGCCGATGAGGCTGGATGTGTTCTCGATCTTCCCCGACTATCTGGCCGCGCTGGACCTGAGCCTGGTCGGCAAAGCGTCCAAGAGCGGCCTGCTGGACGTCCGGGTGCACGACCTGCGGGATTGGACGCACGACCGCCACCGGACCGTGGACGACACCCCGTACGGCGGTGGCGCCGGCATGGTGATGAAGCCCGACCCCTGGGGAGAGGCGTTCGACGAGGTACTGCCGGCCGACGGCCCGTCCCAGCCGCGGTTGATCGTGCCGTCACCTGCGGGGCGGCCGTTCAGCCAGGAGTTGGCGTATGAGCTCGCTGCCGAGCCGTGGCTGGCCTTCGCCTGCGGCCGGTACGAGGGGATCGACGCCCGGGTCGCGGAGCACGCTGCCGAGCGGATGAGGGTGGACGAGGTCTCCATCGGCGACTACGTGCTCAATGGTGGCGAGGTCGCAGTACTGGTCATGGTTGAGGCGATCGCCCGGCTGCTGCCCGGGGTGATCGGGAACCCGGAGTCCCTGGCGGAGGAGTCGCACTCGGGCGGCGGGCTGCTGGAGTACCCGGTCTATACGAAGCCCCCGTCGTGGCGCGGGCACGACGTACCGGAGATCCTGCTGTCGGGTAACCACAAGCTGATCTCCCAGTGGCACCACGACGAGTCCGTACGGCGTACTGCCGAGCGCAGGCCTGATCTCCTGGCCGCCTGGGGTAGCTCCATTCCGGATCAGGATGACCCGGCTCCTCACGTGCGGGTGCTGCCGGCCACCGAGGCTGACGCGGGGGAGTTGCTCACGCTGCAGCGGGCCGCCTTCCTCACGGAGGCGCAGGCCTACGACGACCTGTCCATCCCGCCTCTGCAGGAGTCGCTGGAGGAGTGTGCCGCCCGGGTGGCCCGGGGGCAGGTCTGGAAGGCCCTGGCGGGCACCAGGATCGTCGGATCGGTCCAGCTGGACATCTCCGCCGGGGTGGGCCGGATCGGGCGCCTGATGGTGGCTCCGGACTGGCAGGGCAAGGGGATCGCGACCAAGCTGCTGCGGGTCGCCGAACAGACCGCGCCGGCCGAGGTCACGGCGTACGAGCTGTCCACGGGTGCGCAGAGTGAGCGGAGCCTCCAGCTCTACCGCAACGCCGGTTACCGCGAGATCAAGCGGGAACGGCAGACGGACAAGGTCGAGCTCGTCCTGCTGGCGAAGCGGCGCAAGCGACGCTGATTTCGTGGCGGTCTATGCCGTGTGGCAAACTTGGTCGCTGTTGCCATTCGGTGCTCCTGCCACAGGGGGTGACCACCGCGTGACAACATCTTCGACTCTCACACCGAGCATTCGTGGGTGACCTGTGGCACGCGCGAGGAAGAGACACCTGATGAGCAACATCCTGAACGAGCTCGACAACGCGAGCAAGCGCGACGACATCCCCTCCTTCCGTCCTGGTGACACCGTCAAGGTGCACGTGAAGGTCGTCGAAGGCAACCGGTCCCGCGTCCAGGTGTTCCAGGGTGTCGTGATCCGGCGCCAGGGTGGTGGCCTGCAGGAGACCTTCACGGTCCGCAAGGTCAGCTTCGGCGTCGGTGTCGAGCGGACCTTCCCGCTGCACACCCCGATCGTCGACAAGGTCGAGGTCGTCACCCGCGGCGACGTGCGCCGCGCCAAGCTGTACTACCTGCGCGAGCTGCGCGGCAAGGCAGCCAAGATCAAGGAGAAGCGGGACGTTCCGGCCTCCTGATCGTCTAGTAACGACGGTCAAATATGGCGCCGAGCACTGCGACTCGCGCTCGCCCGCCAGCCAGGAGGGCACGTCGCACCAAGGGACGACACCGTAGGCTGAAGCAGCGGAATCCGCTGCTCAGCCTGTTGACCGAGATGACCACCGTGACAGTGCTCGCGTTGGTCATCACGGTCGTACTGCGGCTCTTCGTCGCGGAGGCGTTCTACGTGCCCTCGGAGTCGATGTACGACACGCTCACGACGAACGACCGGATCCTGGCCGAGAAGGTCAGCTACCTGCATCGCGACGTCGACCGCGGCGACATCGTCGTCTTCAAGGACCCGGGCAACTGGCTGAACGAAGAGCAGACCGAGCCCGGGCCGTTGCGCCAGGTCGGCGAGTTCGTCGGCATCCTGCCGCGCAGCGGCGAGGGACACCTGGTCAAGCGGGTGATCGGCATCGCCGGCGACCGGGTGATCTGCTGCAACCGGTCGGGCCAGCTCACGGTGAACAAGATCCCGCTGGACGAGCGCGAGTACCTGCTGACCGACGCCAAGCCGTCGAACCAGCCGTTCGACGTGGTTGTCCCGCCTGGTTCACTGTGGGTGATGGGTGACAACCGGGCCGAGTCCGCCGACTCCCGTGCTCACATGGGTGGCCCCGGCGGCGGCTTCGTGCCCGTGGCGAACGTGGTTGGCCGGGCCTGTTGCGTAATCTGGCCGTCTGACCGGATGACGATGCTGCGTCCTCCGGAAACCTTCAAGAAGCCGGGGCTGAAGAAGTGACTGAGACACCGACAGCGACGAAAGAGAAATCCGCCCACCGCTCGGGCCTCGCGGCCGCTGGTCGCGAGTTCGTGCTGATCGTGGTCGGTGCTCTCATCGTCTCGTCGATCCTGCGGGCCTTCGTCGGCCAGATGTTCATCATCCCGAGCGAGTCGATGCAGAACACCCTCCTGGTCGGTGACCGGGTGGTGGTCGAGAAGCTCACCGATGTCGAGCGCGGCGACGTGGTCGTCTTCGAGGACCCGGGCGGCTGGCTGGGCGATGAGGAGAGCGGCCAGAAGCGCGGCTCGGTCGGCCGGTTCTTCGAGGTCGTCGGGCTGCTGCCGGACTCCAGCCACGGTCACCTGATCAAGCGCCTGGTCGGCATGCCCGGCGACAAGGTCGCCTGCTGCGACGCCAAGGGCCGGCTGATGGTCAACGGCCAACCGCTCGAGGAAGGCGCCTACCTGTACCCGGGCGACGCCCCCTCGGCGATGGAGTTCCAGGTCACGGTCCCGGCGGGCCGTGTTTTCGTGATGGGCGACCACCGGTCAGAGTCCGGCGACTCCCGCGTCCACCTCCAGGACACCGGCCCGGACGGCGGCGACCCCGGCGACGCCGCCTTCGTCCCGATGGACAAGATCACCGGCCGCGCCGTCCTGGTCGTCTGGCCGGCCAACCGCTTCGACAAACTTGACGTCCCTGACCCGTTCAAGGCGATCCCACCGCCAGGCCCGGCCCCCGACAAACCCTCGATCTCCCTGACGCCACCCCCCAAGTGAGCTGAGCGACTGGTGCCCACCCGCCTCCCCCCACCAATCACTCCCACTTCCATGCCCCACCCCGTCGAGCCCACCACGGACCCCGGCCACATGCGACGCACCCCTGGGTCCGCCACCGGCACCGGCGTCGCGCGACGCACCCCCGCGCCGACCACCAGCACGACCCATGTCCGAAGCACCCCTGGGCCCACCACCGCCTTCGGCCTCGTGCGGTGCGCCGTTGAGCCCAGCAACCACCCCGCCAGGGTGCGACGCACCCCCGAGCCCACCATTGGGGCTGGAATCAGCGAAGATGCTGCAGTGGGACTGTTCGGTCGACGGAGGTGTGGATGAGCGCGTTGCCGCGAGGCAGCACCATCCGGCGGGACGCGGGACTGTACGGCTATGAGCGGGCACTGCGGCGGGTCGGCCTGGACCCGATCGCGGGTGTCGACGAAGCCGGCCGCGGACCGTGTGCGGGTCCGCTGGTGGCCGCCGCCGTGATCCTGCCGGACGGCAAACGCGGCCAGATCCCCGAACTCGCGGACTCCAAACTGCTCACCGCGAAGGCCCGCGACCGCTGCTACGACCAGATCCGCGAGCGCGCCCTCGCCTGGTCGGTCGTCTCGATCGAGGCGGCCGAGTGCGACCGCCTGGGCATGCACGTCGCCAACGTCGAGGCGCTGCGCCGGGCGATCTTCCTGCTCGACCTGCGCCCGCAGTACGTGCTGACCGACGGGTTCGGAGTGGACGGTCTCGGCGTGCCGGGGCTCGCTGTATGGAAGGGCGACCGGGTGGCGGCGTGCATCGCGGCTGCCTCGGTGATCGCCAAGGTGACCCGGGACCGGATCATGCAGCACTGGCACGACGTGTACCCGCACTACGATTTCGCGGTTCACAAGGGGTACTGCACCCCCGAACACCAGGCCGCACTGGACGAATACGGCCCGTGTCCACAACATCGTCGGCGGTTTGAGAATGTCCGCCGCAGTATGCGACCCGATATGGGACAGAATGTGACCAGTCCCACCGGAGTGGAGAGCCGATGAGCGCTGACGACCTCGAGAAGTACGAGACCGACATGGAGCTACAGCTCTATCGGGAGTACAAGGACGTCGTCGGGATCTTCAAGTACGTGGTGGAGACCGAACGGCGTTTCTACCTGTGCAACGCGGTCGACCTGAAGGTCCGCACCGAGGGCGGTGACGTGTACTTCGAGGTGACGATGGCCGACGCCTGGGTCTGGGACGTGTACCGCTCAGCCCGTTTCGTCAAGAACGCCAAGGTGGTGACGTTCCGCGACGTCAACATCGAGGAACTGGCCAAAACCGACCTCGAAGTCCCCAAGGACTCCGACTTCGGCCGCTGACCCCAGGCCGGAGGGATCATCACCAGGACTCCCAAGCTGACCTAAATTTTCCTGACGTGTCAGCGATCATTCGGGTGTTTCTGTCAGGGGTGCGCTCCGAGGGAGCGGCGGTGGTTGGCCGATAGGCGCCAGCCGACTTCTTCGTACTCGATCAGGTCGGCTTCGGCGAGCGTTTCCAGGCATTCCTGGACCGTGGCGAGGTCAAGCCCGGCCGTCGTGGCTATTCGGGTAGCTGAGACCGGGCGCAGTACGGGAACTGCGTCGAGCGTCCGGCGTACGTCGAGATCGAGGTCGTCGGTTGGGCCGGCTGGTTCGTGCGGGTAGCTCGTCAGTCGGGTCCCGATCGGCGAGATCGCCTCCTGGATGTCCGCGACGTTGGTGACGAGAACCGCGTTGCGCTCCCGCACCAGGAGATGGACGCCCTCCGACATCCGCGAGGTGATCGGACCCGGCACGGCGAGCACCGGACGCCCACACTGCTCGGCCCAGCCTGCGCTGTTCAGCGCTCCGCTCCGGACTGCTGCCTCGACAACGATCGTGCCCAGCGTGCTCGCCGCGATCAGCCGGTTCCGGGCCAGGAAGCGCAGCTTGGTCGGCGAACACCCCGGCGGCAACTCACTCACCAGCAACCCGTACTCCGCGATGCGCTCGAACAGCGCCGAGTTGCTCTTCGGATAGCTGACGTCCACCCCGCACGCGAGCACGGCAACGGTCAGCCCTGAACTCGCCAGCACGCCACGATGCGCCGCCGCGTCGATCCCGTAGGCACCGCCCGAAACCACGGTCACCCCCTCATCCGCGAGCCCACCGGCCAACTCGGCCGCCGCATGCTCGCCGTACGACGAACACGCGCGCGCACCGACGATCGCCACAGACTTCTCCAGCGTCTGCCGAAGATGTGCCGGCCCGCGGACCCACAATCCGAACGGCACACCACCCCGCCGACTCTGCAGGCCAGCCTCCGCCAGCACCTCGACCTGCTCCGGCCACTCGTCATCCCCTGGAATCACGAACCGCGCTCCAGCCTCCACACCCCGCGCCAAATCTCGCTCCGGCCGCACCTCGGCCATCCGCGCACTCCACCGCTCCAACCGAGGCAGCCCCTTCCGTAACTGCTCCCAAACCTCCACCACCCCCATCCCCTCAAACGCCTCAACCGCCGCCGGATCCCCTGGCTCCACCACCCGCCCCAACCCAACCCGCACCAACCGCTCCTCCTCGCGCCCGGAGGCCGAGAGGAGGCGGCCAGCGCGATCGTGGTCGCCTTCAGTGCGCTGCTGCTCGCCGTATTCGGCGCCTTCAAGAGCCTTGGTCCGGATCGGAGTCGGGGAGCCTGTGGGACTTGGCGTGGATGCCGCCGGCTTGGCGAGGAACGTGAGCCGGGGCGGGGCGAGGTTGACCGCTCCACCGGTGCTGCCGGCTCTACCGGCTCCACCTGTGCCACCTGTGCCACCGGCTCCACCGGCTCCACCTGTGCCGCCGGTGCCGCCGGTGCCGCCGGTGCCGGCTATGACGGCGGCGCTCGGGGCGGTGCCGTCCGGGTCGGGCCGGCCGTGCGGCTTCTGCTGGGCCGGGAAGGTCGGGTCAGGGTGCTGCGCGTTGGTGGTCATCGGTTTGTGGTCTCCCTGATGGGCCTGTCGTTGGTGAGTTCTGTGAGGGGTGCTCCGCTGCGGAGTTGGAAGGCCTGGTTGGTGAGCTCAGGCGTTGGCTGCGCTGCCCCCTCCAGGTCGGCCAGCGTCCAGGCCAGGCGGACGACACGATCCAGACCGCGGGCGGTCAGCCGGCCGTCGGCATACAGCTCCTCGAGTGTTCGCTGGCTTCCGCCGTCGAGGGGGAATTCGCGGCGCATGATCGGCCCGGGGATCTCGCTGTTGAGAGTCCAGGAGGTGTCCCGATAGCGGTGGGCCTGTCGATCGCGGGCCGAGCGGACCCGCGCGGCGACCTCTGCGGTGGATTCGGGACGATCGCCGTCTCCCACCCCGCGCGCAGCGGGCACGATCTGGCGCTGGATGTCGATCCGGTCCTTGATCGGGCCACTGATCCGCTGGCGATACCTGTTGAGGACTTGGGGCGTGCAGTTGCAGATCCCTCGCGGGGTGCCTGCTTGACCGCATGGGCAAGGGTTGGCGGCCAGCACGAGCAGAAACCTCGCAGGGAACTTGGCCACTGCTGCCGCTCGGTGCACCTCGATGAAGCCTGATTCCAGCGGCTGGCGCAGGGTGTCGAGGGTCAGCGGGTGCATCTCCGGCGCCTCGTCGATGAAGAGGATGCCGCGGTGGGCGCAGCTGATAGCCCCGGGACGTGGCACCCCTGAGCCGCCACCGATGAGGCTGACGAGAGAAGCGGTGTGGTGCGGCGCGATGAACGGCGGTCTCACGACGAGCTCTGCGTCGCTCGTCAGCAAGCCTGCCAGCGAGTGCACCGCGGATACTTCGAGCGAATCATCCGTACTCAGATCGGGCAGAAGGCCAGCTAGGCGCTCGGCGAGCATCGTCTTTCCCGACCCCGGTGGTCCGTGCAAGTACAGATGGTGGCCGCCGGCTGCCGCTGCCTCGATGGCGCGACGTCCTTCGTGCTGCCCCAGCACGTCGTCGAGATCGACCTCGGGGACTCGGGTCAGCGACTCGGACATCAGCCGGGGCTCCGCCCGGGGAGGTTCTTCGTCGGGGATGACGTCGCCTCTGAGCAGGGCGAGCACCTGCCGCAGCGAGCGCACGCCGTACACATCGATGGCGGGCACCAGCTTTGCCTCGGCGGCGTTCAGCTCAGGGACGATGATTCGTTCGAAACCGGAGCGCGCGGCGGCCAGCGTCATCGCCAGAGCTCCGCGCACCTCCCGGATCCTGCCGTCGAGTCCTAGCTCGCCGATGATCGCCGTCTGGTGTAGCCGGGAGTTCTCGACGGCGCCGGCTGCGGCGAGTAGGGCTATGGCTATGGCTACGTCGTAGTGGGAGCCGGTTTTCGGGAGGGTGGCGGGGGAGAGGCCGATGGTGACCTTGCGGTCGGGGAACTTTTCGCCGCTGTTGACGACGGCGGCGCGGACTCGGTCGCGGGCTTCGGACAGGGAGGCGTCCGGGAGGCCGATCAGGCTTGTCTTCGGGAGGCCCTGGGCGATGTCTGCTTCTACCTCGACGAGGTGGCCTTCTAGGCCTACCAGGGCGACGGACCAGGCTTGAGCTAGGGGCATCAGGCCACGCCCCGGAGGTGGTCGACGGTGGGGTTGCCGTGGTGGGGCATCAGGACGGCTATGACGTCGATGCGGATTTCGCCGGGGCGGAGGTCGTGAGTCCTCAGCCAGCGGCCGGCCAATTGCCGCAGGGTGGCGAGTTTGCGGTAGGTGATCGACTCGAGCGGGCTGCCGTAGTTCAGCCCGCGTCGGGTCTTCACCTCGCAGATGACCAGCGCGCGGTGCTCCCGGGCAACGATGTCGATCTCGCCCTGCGCGCAGCGCCAGTTGCGCTCGAGGATCGCGAAGCCGTGCTCCGCGAGATACCTGGCGGCGAGGTCCTCGCCGTACTTCCCGACTGCGTCCTTGGTGCGCATCGATGACCACCTCCGGCTAAGAACATGCCGGGATTCGCATCGATCCTGGAGACGACTTCAGGGGCTGTGGAGAACCAGCCCCTGAAGAGGTCAGTTACGCATGTGTTTGCCTCGGGTCGACTTCGGCGGAGTACGGACCGCGCGGAGTTCGGCGCTGTCGTTCTCGGAGCGGACCGCCTGCAGGCCGCCTGTTCCGGGGTCCGTGTCGCCGATGTCGAAGTCCCAGCTGTCCTCGTTCGCCAGCCGGCTGTGCCAGCGGCCGTAGAGACCGTAGATCGCCAGGCCTACCAGCATCCAGAGGCCGAACTTGGTCCAGGTGCTCGTCTTCAGGTTCAGCATCAGCCACAGCGTCGCGCCCAGCGAGAGCAGCGGGATCAACGGCACCATCGGGACCCGGAAACCGCGCTCCAGGTTCGGCTCGGTCCGCCGCAGCGTCAGCACGCCGACCGCGCAGAAGGCGAAGCAGAAGAGCGCACCGATGACCAGCAGCTCCTCCAGTTCCAGCACCTTCGGGTACAGGGTGAGGAGGATGGCAGCCGCACCGGCCGCGGAGGCGGCGCGGGCGGGGGAGGAGTAGACCCGGCTGACCCGGCCCAGGCTCTTCGGCAGAAGGCCGTCACGACCCATGTTGAAGAGAACCCGGCTCTGGGCGATCAAGACGACCATGATCACCGTCATCAGGGCTAGCAGCGCCCCTAGATTGACCACTTTCGCGGCCCACCCGACCCCGACCGCGGACATCGCCTCGGACACCGGCGCGGAACCGCCGAGCTGGCCGAACGGACGCATTCCGACGAGCACGACGGCCATCGCGACGTACAGGATGGTGACGGCGCCGACGCCGAGCAGCATGCCCTGGGGAACCGTCTTGCGCGGGTTCCGGGCGTCCTCGGACGCGGTCGCGATCAGGTCGAAGCCGATGTATGCGAAGACGATCGAGCTGGCCGCGGTGAAGATGCCCATCAGGCCGAACGAGCCGAAGGACGAATCCAGGATCCAGCTCAGCAAGGTGGGGCTCGCGGTCGCCGGGGCGGGACGCGAGTCCGGCACGAACGGCTTGTAGTTGTCGAAGTTGATGTGCGTGGCGCCGATCACGACCACCAGCACGATCACCGCGACCTTCGCCAGCACCACGACGGTGAGCACCCGCGACGACAGCTTCGTGCCGGTCACGATCAGCGCGGTCAGGATGAGCAGCAGGACAGGCGCGACCAGGTTGACCTTGGCGTCCGGTCCGAAGTACTGCGCCGCGCCGGCGGGGATGTCGATCCCGAAGCCGCTGAGGGTCGCGAGGAAGTACGCGGACCACACTCTGGCCACGATCGCGGCGGCCGTGACGAGCTCGAGCACGAGTGCCCAGCCGACCAGCCAGGCCCACATCTCGCCGAAAGTCACGTAACTGAAGGTGTAAGCGCTACCCGAGACGGGAATGGTCGACGACAGTTCCGCGTAACAGGCAGCAGCCAGTACGCAGACCACCGCGGCGATCAGGAACGACAAGATCACGGCGGGGCCGGCGACATTGGCCGCCTGCTTGCCGCTCAAACTGAAAATGCCGGACCCGATCATCACACCAAGTCCAAGAACGACTAGGTCGCGACGACCGAACAAGCGCGGCAGACGGTGCCGCGCATCCTCGACTCGAGTGAACGCCGACTCGACCGGCAGGCGCCGGCCTACGGTCTGTCCGTTCGCTGAGGGGGCCATGGTCAGGGGTGCCTCCGTTGCTACTAGGGCAATCGGGCCGAACAGTAGTCGACCGGTGGGCCTACGGGCCAGACCTCCCTTGTTCGACGCCGCGTGGTGGCTTGCTATGCCCGGTCTGCTCCCGCATGGTCAGGACATGGCGCCGGACGAGATCAGCGAGAGCCCTTCCTGGCCGGAAGGTTTCTCTGTGTTACTGGCTGACTACGAACGGCATCTGACCGCGGAAAGAGACCTCAGTGAACATTCGGTGCGAGCCTACATCGGCGATGTCGCGGATTTAATCGATCATTTGACTCGGCTTGGTCACGATGACCTGACCGGTCTCGACATCCGTGGGCTACGGTCCTGGCTGGCCAAGCAGCAGAGTCTCGGCAAGTCCCGGAGCACGATGGCCAGGCGCGCCACGGCGGCCCGCGTGTTCACGGCGTGGGCGCAGCGGACGGGCCGGATCGAGACCGATCCGGGTGCTCTGCTGGCAAGTCCGAAGCCGCACAAGTCCCTGCCGGGCGTGCTTGGGCAGGCCGACACGCGAGCGGTACTCGATGCCGCGGCCGTCGCCGCGGACGATGGCAGCCCGGTCGGGCTCCGCGATCTCGCGATCATGGAGTTGCTCTACGCAACGGGTATCCGGGTCGGCGAACTCTGCGCGCTCGACATCGACGAGGTCGACACCTCCCGCCGGGTGGTCCGCGTCTTCGGCAAAGGCCGCAAGGAACGCTCGGTCCCGTACGGCGTACCGGCAAGTGCCGCGCTGGACCGGTGGCTCGGCGAGGCCCGGCCGAAGGTGGTCCGGCCTGGGAGCGGGCCGGCGCTGTTCCTCGGCTCGCGGGGCGGGCGGATCGACCAGCGAACCGTCCGGCGCCTCGTCCATGCCCGGATCGACGCGGTGGACGCACCGGATCTGTCGCCGCACGGGTTGCGCCACACGGCGGCCACGCACCTGCTGGAAGGCGGCGCCGACCTTCGAAGCGTGCAGGAGTTGCTCGGGCACGCGTCGCTGGCGACCACCCAGATCTACACGCATGTCTCGGGGGAGAGACTGCGACGCGCTTACGAACAAGCGCATCCACGCGCCTGAACTTGGTGGGCGGCGGTGCGGACCAGCCGGCACCCGATACGGCAGACTGCGGACTATGCGGGTTTCGGCGAAGTCTGACTATGCGTTGCGGGCGTTGATCGAGATCACCCAGCGTTGGGTGGCGAACGACCCCTCGGTGGTGTCTGCCGAGGAGCTCAGTCGTGCGCAGGGGATTCCGCATGGGTTCTTGCAGGGGATCCTGGCCGATCTGCGCCGGGCGGGGGTGTTGACGAGCCAGCGCGGGCAGGCCGGTGGGTGGAGGCTCGCCGTCGACCCGAACGAGGTGTCGGTGGCGGACGTGATGCGCGCTGTCGACGGGCCGATCGTGAGCATTTCCGGGGTGCGGCCCGAGAGCGTCGCCTACAACGAGCGGGCCGTGGTGCTGCAGCGGGTGTGGATCGCCGCTCGGGCGAGTCTGCGGGACGTGCTGGAGCACACGACGCTGACGGATCTGGCGAAGGGGAAGCTTCCTGCTGGGGTTGAGCGTCGGTCGCGTGATGAAGACGCTTGGCAGGCTCGGGTTCCTGGGAGTTGATGCTGGGGTGGGCATCAGTGCCGCCTGATCAGGAGGCTGCCGGCGGCGGTGCCCGCGGCGGCTAGAGCCACCAGACCGCCGGCGAGAAGCTCGCCGCTGCGATCGGATTTCGCCGTCCCGGTGTGTGCGTCCGCTGCTGGGCGGTGGACGGCTGGCGTTGGCACGGCTTCAGTCGGTCGAGGGTGGCCTGGTGTTGGTACGGCTCCGGCTGGTCGAGGGTGGCTTGGTGTTGGCATGGCTTCGGCTTCGGCTGGTCGGAGGTGGCCTGGCGATTGCTGGGCTTGGGGTGGTCGGGGGTGGGCTGGCGGAGGCTGCTGGGT